>NZ_QPJN01000029.1:0-31766 GCF_003338615.1 Halanaerobium sp. DL-01 | reverse complement strand
GAGACGGGGCAACGACTGACGGAAAGCTGTATACGGGAGAACCGTACGTGCAGTTTGACGAGGGGTCCCAGCTGAAAGGCTGGTCCTACTCTATTAAATTATAAAACTTTATTTAGAGCTGAAATAGGAGAAATAAACTTTATGAATTTATCCAAAAACATAATTAAAAATGCAGCTTACATAATAACTGTTACAGCCCTGCTTGTTTTTGTAAATGGCAGTGTTTCGGCAGAAGAAGATTATACAATAAAAGGGGATGAAATAATTTTTTCACAGCAGAAAGCAGAGATGATTGTTAGTGGGAATGCAGTTTTTTCCTCTGAGGAATTTTCAATACTATCAGAGCGTCTGAAAGTTGATTCTGAGAAGAAATTGATTATTTCACCGGTGAAAGTTGTGCTTATCTCAGGTAGTCAGAAAGTTACAGGAGAGAGTATGGAGTACAATTATGAAGAAGAAAAAGGTACAATCTATGGAGCAGAAAGCAGCCTGGGAGAGCTTAATTTTGGCAGCAAAAAGTTAAATATAACTGCTGTATCACCCCTGGAGCTCAATATGACAGATGGAGAATTTACACCGTGTATTAGAGAAAAACCTCACTACCATTTTAAAGCAAAAGAAATAAGGGTACATCCTGATAAAACAATTACTCTTCACCATATAGTCACATATATAGGTAAAGTTCCTGCCTTTTATCTACCCTATTATGCAGCAGAATATAATTATTCTGAAGACGGAGAAGGGGAATTTAAAGATGCGATGCCTATACCTCAGATCGGTTATGAATCAGGGAAGGGCATGACAGTAGAGTTTTCCTATCCATATCAGACAAGCGAAAAAAACAGTGGTAATATTTATTACTGGCAGGCAGGTGATGATGAAGACACCCGCGAATTTATAAATAAATATCAGATAACTGATAATCTAAGCTGGCAAAATAGGTACAAATATCTTTACATATATGACAGTGATGATGAGGAAGTTGATGAACATGATGAGGAATTTTTTAGCACCTTAAATTACAGAAAAAACAGTTTATCTATATCTGGTGGTATAGGAGAGGATCTGCTGGCAGATGAGCGCCGCTACCTATTAACATATAGTCAGACATATCTGCCCGGACTGCGGGGACGTATGCGTCAGGAATATAATGAAGATGGACTGGTTAAGGAGTTATATGTGCTTAATTCCTCTATGCACAAAATTAGATGGAACTTAAAATATGTTGATGGGGAAGATTACAACTATTATCCATTTCTGGACTTGTATTTTCCTACTTTGGTTAAAGGTATTACTACATCAGTTGGATTTGGTGAGGTAGAAAATGGTGGTGTTCGGCTCAATAAACAGGTTGGCAGAATAAATATGAACTACAGCTATAAGCTGATTGGAAATTTAAGATATCATTTGCGACATAATTACAGATTTCACAATTATGAAGGTGATTATGAGAACTACCACATCTTTAATCTTTATACAGGTTTTACCCACAGCAGAAAATTTAAAAACAGGATGAGGTTAAATACAAGGTTGTTTTTTGATAAAATGGAAGTAAGCGGTACTTCTCCACTGCCTGATGACAGGGAAGATGAAGAAACTTTTATTCGGCCGGGTATGACGCTTAATATTCCATCAGATCTGCCTCAGTCTTCGTGGCAGTTGAGTGCTGATGCAGCATATAAAATAGAGACCGAAAAATGGGATGAAATCACAGCAAAGATAACAAAAGTGGAAGATTGTTTTAAGTTTTTTGTCGGCTATGAGTTTATAGATGGTAATTACTTATTTGGAATAGAGATATAAAATTGTAAATATTTTGCAGGAAATTATTACCTTTTACTAGAAGTATGTAAAAAAAGGGTGATTTTCTGTGAAAAAGAACTTTTTAATCTATTGTTTTAGTCTGGCTGTAGTAGCTGTTATTTTCGTATATCCTTCACATGTGTCGGCCGGAGGTTATAAACCAGAAATAAGCGGCAGTTTTGAATCAGGAGACAGGCTATATACAGATCCGGGAAATTCTGACTGGGATTATCCCCGGGATGAGAATTTTGTGGATTATCTCCGCTATAATAAGCAGTGGCTTAAATATAAGCAGAAGCTGGCTCCTTATGAATATTATTATCTAAAGTTTGAGCGCTATGAACGAGAATATGATATAAAATCAGCATATGATAATATTTCCTATAAAATAGAGGGAAATTATACTTTTTATTTAAAAGAAGGACTGAGGAACAGAATAAAAATTATGCTGAGAGATAAAGACTATACTAAATCAGAGATTAAATCATATCATATCGCCAGAATCAATTACAGCTGGCAGTTTTCTCTCAATGAAAAACACGATTATGAAATATTTTTGCAAAAGCAGTGGACAAAATATTATAATGATAAGGATAAGGACTATAATAAAGACAGGGTTGGAATCAGCTGGGGCTGGAAGATTAATTCCGATTTAGATATTGATACTAAATTTCAGGTGGAAAGACAGCTCCATAACAGTCGATCTGATAGTACAGATAAATTTGCTAAAAAGATATCCATAAAATTTAAATATAAATTATAGTTGAAGTTTGATTTACGTATTTATTAAGTTTACAGCAGCAGGAAGGAGTTTTATATTTGCCGAGAAAAAATTTTAGACCGCGCAGAAATATAAATATACATCCCTCTGCAGTTGTTTCTCCAGAAGCAGAGCTTGCAGCTGGTGTAGAAATAGGGCCATATACAGTTATTGGTGCAGATGTAAAGATTGGCAGTAATGTGTCTATCGGTGCAAGTGTACATATAGATGGCTGGACCAGGATAGGTGCGGATAACAGAATTTATAATGGCTGTTCTATTGGTCTTCCTCCACAGCATTTGGATTATGATGGAGAAAAAACCCATGTATTTATAGGAGATGGAAATTGTTTTAGAGAGTTTGTTACAGTACATAGAGGAACAGTTGATGGAGGAGGAGAGACCAGAATCGGAAATGGAAACTACTTTAAGTCATATTCACATATAGCACATGACTGTATTTTGAGCAATAACATTACTCTCGGAAACTGTACCAATCTTTCTGGACATGTAGTGATAGAAAATGATGCTACGCTGGAATCTATTGTTGGTGTACACCAATTTGTCCATATAGGAGAGCTGGCCCGGGTCAATACACATTCCAAAGTTGTAAAAGATATACCTCCATATATAGAAGCAAGTGGACATCCAGCTCAGGTAGTTGGAGTAAATTTCAGTGACCTGCGCAAAAAGAAGGTTGATGAAAGCTTAAAACAAGAGATTGTAAAGGCGTATAAAATACTCTATGATTCAGGACTGAGTACAGAAAAAGCTTTAATTAAGATGGACCAGGTGCTGAAAACCAGTGAAGAAATAGAGCATTTTATTAGATTTATAAGAAGCAGCACCAGAGGTATATGCAGGTAAATAAGGAGGAGAACAATGAAGGACAGGATAAAAGTTGGAGTTATCGGTGTAGGGAGTATGGGAATAAACCATGTTAGAGCATATGCATCTTTAAAACATGTATGTAATCTGATTGGAATTTATGATATAGACAGCAAAAGAGCAGATGATACGGCTCAGAGCTATGGGGTTAAATCCTTTTCCAGTCTGGAAGACCTGCTTGCAGAAGTAGATGCAGTAAATATTGCTACTCCAACATCGACCCACTACAATATAGCGGTGGAAGCAGTAAAAAGAGGTATACATATACTTATAGAAAAGCCGATAACAAGTGAAGTAGACCAGGCAGAAGAGATACTTTCTATGGCGAAAGATAAGAATTTAACAGTACAGGTGGGCCATATTGAAAGATTTAATCCTGCTATTCAGGCTCTGCCGGGAATTTTGGAAGATGAAGATATAATTGCACTTGATGTGCAGCGGATGGGGCCATATGATCCGCGTATAGATGATACAGACGTAATTCAGGATCTGATGATTCACGATATCGATGTGGTTAACTCCTTAATAGAAGGAGATATAAAAGATGTGCAGGGATTTGGCAGGGTAGTTAAATCAGATAAGCTGATAGATTATGCTGTGGCAAATATACTTATGTCAGATGGAGTTATTGCAACCCTGACAGCAAGCAGAGCCACCCACAAAAAAGTAAGAAAGCTGAGCATAACCACCATGAAGTCCTATGTAGAGCTGGATTATATGCAGAGAAAGGTAATTGTAACCAGAAGAGGTGGACTTGTTCATGATAACAACTATCAGCAGGAAAATGAACTTGAAGAGATATTTTCTGATGAAGAAGAACCCCTCAAAGCACAGCTGAATCATTTTATCTGTGCCGTAAAAAACGAGACACGCCCACTTATAAATGGTTCAGATGGGCTTGAGGCTTTGCGGCTGACAAAAAAAATACAGAATCAGATTTACAGGAAGGACTAGATATATATGATACCGATTGCAAAACCGGTAATTACAGGAGCAGAAAAAAGCAGAGTTCTGGAGGTTATGGACAGCGGAATGCTGGCTTCAGGCAGGTATGTGAAAGATTTCTCACAAAGATTTGCAGAATTTATCGGCAGCAGATATGGTACAGCAACTTCAAGTGGTACAGCAGCACTGCACACTGCTCTGCTGGCTGCGGGAATAAAAGAAGGAGATAAGGTTGCAACAACTCCTTTTACCTTTATTGCAAGCAGTAATTCTATTCTTTATACAGGAGCAGAACCGGTATTTGTGGATATAAACCCAGCAACATATAATATTGATGCAGATAAGCTGGAGCTCAAACTCCAATCTGATCCAGAAATTTCAGCAGTTTTAATCGTGCATCTCTACGGACTCAGCTGTGATATGGACCGCATTATGGAGCTGGTAGAAAAATACAATCTTATTTTAATAGAAGACTGTGCACAGTCACATGGTGCAGAATATAAAGGGAAACGAGTGGGTACTTTTGGTGATGCCTCCATCTTCAGTTTTTATCCAACTAAAAATATGACAACAGGTGAAGGTGGTATAGTTCTCACTGATAGTGAAAAAATTTATAATAAAGCAGCCAGTATTATTAATCACGGACAGAAAGAAAAGTATTATCATGATCGGCTGGGGTATAATTTTAGAATGACCAATATTGCGGCAGCGGTTGGATTGGCTCAGCTGGAGAAGCTGCCGGAATTTAATATAAGCCGTATAGAAAATGCCGCCCTTTTTGATCAGGAATTTTCCGAACTTGACTGGATTAAAACACCAACAGTTCCGGAAAAAAGAAAACATGTTTACCATCAGTATACTGTTAGAGTTAAGGATAGAGATAGATTTGCTGATTATTTAACAGAAAAAGGAATTGGTTATGGAATTCATTATCCATTAACTGTAAACAAACAGCCTTATTATAAAAAACTGGGCTGTGCTGAACTTAAATTTGCAGAGGCAGAAAAGGCTGCAGAAGAGGTAATCTCTCTCCCGGTACATCCAGCATTAAGTGATGCTGAATTAGAACAAATTGTAGAGGCAGTGAAAAATTATAGAAGTTGAGAGAAGTTCAGCACTAAGGTAAATTAAAATCTAAACTAAATTTAAACAGATAAAGATGAGGAAAAGCCAGCAGCTTTATAATAATTTTTTTTTGTGGTATAATAATTTCTATAGTCTGCGCTGATCGATTAGAGAAATTTTAGATCAGATTATCAACAAAGGAGTTGATCAATTTTGAATTATATGTCCAGATATCGTGACTGGCTGGTAAGCGATTATTTTGATGAAAATACAAAAAAAGAACTTGAAGCTATCAAAGATAATGAAGAGGAAATAGAAGATCGTTTTTATAAAAATCTGGATTTTGGAACCGGTGGTATGAGGGGAAAAATGGGAGCTGGCACCAATAGAATTAATAAATATACAGTAAGAAAGGCTACACAGGGATTAGCTAATTATATAATAAATTACAGTGATAACGGTAGAGAAAGAGGTGTTGTAATCGCCTATGATTCACGCCGCAATTCAGCTGAATTTTCTCTTGAAGCTGCACTTGTTCTGGCGGGAAATGGAATAAAAACATATCTTTTTAAAGATCTCAGACCTACTCCGGAGCTTTCCTTTGCAGTGAGAGAACTTAACGCTGTGGGAGGAATTGTAATTACTGCAAGTCATAATCCTCCCGAATATAACGGCTATAAGGTTTACTGGGAAGATGGAGGTCAGGTAGTACCGAATAGAGCAAGAGATATTATTGCAGAAATAGAAGAAATCGATGATTTTTCTCTTGTAAAAAGGATAGAATCAGAGGAAGCAGAATCTCAGAAGCTTTTGAATTATATAGGTAATAATATCGATCAGCGCTTTGAAGAAGAGATTTTAAAGTCTCTTCCGGATAAAGAACTTGCAGAAGAACATGGAAAAGATCTAAAAATAGTCTTTACACCACTGCATGGAACAGGTAATATACCAGTGTGCAGCCTACTTAAGAGGTTGGGCTTCAGCAATTTAAGTGTTGTTGAAAAGCAGGCAGAAGCAGATCCTGAATTCTCTACAGTGGAAAGCCCCAATCCTGAAGACTTTTCAGCATTTGAGATGGCTGTTAATCTGGCAAAAAAAGAAGAGGCTGATTTGATTATTGCAACAGACCCGGACTGTGATAGGATGGCTCCTGCTGTTAAAGATGCAGATGGGAGCTATAAAGCTCTAAATGGAAACGAAACAGGTGTTCTTTTTGCGGATTATCTGCTTAAAAGAATGAAAGAAAAGGGAGAACTGCCTGATAATGGAGTTATTATTAAAACAATTGTTTCTACAGAGATGGTAAGAGAGATTGCAGCAGATTATAATGTGGAAGTTATGGATGTGCTGACAGGGTTTAAATTTATTGGCGAAAAGATAACAGAATTTGAAGAAAGTGGAGAAAAAGAATTTATACTTGGATTTGAAGAAAGTTTGGGTTATTTAATAGGGAAACACGCCAGAGATAAGGATGCTGTTATTGCAGCTGCCCTTGTTGCTCTAGCAGCTTTACACTATAAAGAAAAAGGATTGAGCCTGTTGGATAGGCTAAAGGAACTGAGGGAAAAATATGGATATTTTAAAGAAGACCTTCAATCAATACGCCTGGAAGGAAAAGAGGGACAGGAAAAAATAGAAAAAACTATTGCAGCTTTCCGCGAAAAGAGCCCGGAAAATCTGGGCGGCAGAGGTGTTTTGGTTAGCAGAGACTACAAACAGAGTAAAACAGTTTATCATAAAGATGGAAAAGTAGAAACAATAGAACTGCCCAAATCCAATGTGCTTCAGTACCTACTGGAGGGTGATGCAAAAATAACAATTCGTCCTTCTGGAACTGAACCTAAATTGAAGCTTTATTTTGCGGTAAGGGAGAAAAATGCCAGTAAAGCAGAAAAAGCACTGGAAGAACTAAGCAATAAAGTTATGGATGAGATAAATAAAATAATTCAAAGCTTTTAATTGTCTCTGAAATATAATATTTTTGCAGGGGAGCAGTAAATTACTGTTCCCTTCTTTAACAGGATTTTATTTTAAAAGGGGGTCAAAATTGAAGCTGAAAATTAACCTCTTAATATTTATAACAGCAGCTGTATTCCTGTTGTTAGTTCACCCAGCATTTGCAGCTGAAGATCTATCTGATATTACAGAAATTGTTTATGGAGATGAATCATATCTTGTAGAAAATTATCTTCAATTTCAGGAAAGGATATCCGGCAAAAATCGGCCTGTAGTTGGTCTTGCACTTTCCGGTGGTGGAGCCCGGGCGATAGTAAATTTTGGTATAGTAAAAGCGCTAAGAGAGAATGGAATACCGATAGACTTTTTGGTAGGTACAAGTATGGGAGCTATTGTAAGTGTTATCTATGGTGGTGGACTGCCTGTTGATCAGATGACTGATATTATAAGCAGCACTCCTTTTGTAGACCTGCTTAATATAGGTATATCTGGAGGAGGCTCACTGCTGGATACAGAAAAAGTTAATCTTTTTCTTGAGAGAATATCGCCCAATAAAAGGTTGGAGGATTTTCCGGTACCGGCAGCCCTTTTGAGTTTTAATCTGTCAGAAGGAAAAAAATATCTTGCAACAAGTGGTAGAATATCAGAAGAGATTCAGAGCTCTTATTCCATTCCATTTTATTTTCCTATACATTCAAAAGGAGAAGATTATTTTATTGATGCCGGCATATTGGAGGCCACACCGGCAAAAGCCGCCTCCCTGCTGGGAGCAGATATAGTTATTGCTACAACATCATTTGATAATTTTGATCTGGAAGATTATGGTTCAGCTTCCCGTTCAGCCGGCAGGTTTCTCAACATAATACAGAAGAAGCATTCTACACAGATAATAAATAGATATGCAGATATTGTAATTGAATGTGATGTCGGAGACTATTCTTTTATGGACTTTAATATGGCAGAAAAATTTATACAGATTGGTTATGAAACAGCAGTTGATATGATGCCGGAGATTAAAGCAGAGCTGGCAAAAAAAGGGGTAACAACTGTTGATTATATACCACGGAAACATTATAATATTTCAGGTTCACTGCGTGATCTGGAATACGATAGATTTGTAACCCAGGGGAAAGATCTGGAGTTTTTGCTTTATTATGGACGTGATCACTCTATATTTAAGCAGGAAATGTTGCGCTCACCGCTGAATGATTTTCAGACAGGACTTGAATTTAAAAATAAAAATTTATCTTTAGGCGTTTTAGAAAAGGATGGATTTGACAGCGGCTATGAAGCTTTTTTTCGCTTTGCTAAAATGACAGAACAGCTTGATTTTTTCTTCAGCTACAGCAATGATTATGATTCTGATACGGAAGATGATTATGAGGGAGAAATAAAATATTTTGGGGAAAGATTTAACTTTGGTTTTGGGGAAGGCCGCCGCATGGATGAGGAATATTACCTGTTTGGAGCTGATTTTAGAGAAGAAGGGAAAAAAATTGAATGGCAGACAGAAAATGATATAATATTTTTGAAAGATGAATCAGAAAGTGAAATACTTTCTTCTCACTATATAAATTATGATTTCAGCAGAGCCTGGGGAATTGAAACCAGGCTGGTTTACAACAGCAGCGATATTTTACCTTCTCCTGTAATTTATAGAGGGCGGGATCTGGATGATTTTGAGGCGGAATTTCAATCAGCAGTAAATTTTAATTATAATTACCGTTTAAGTGAACCATTTGAACTGCTGCAGGTATTTCAAATGACAAATATAGGTGCTTATCTTATTGCAGATTATTATAAAGATGGTGAAGGTGATACTGCCTCAGCTGCCGGAATAGGTGTTAATTCAAAACTTTATCTGCTGGGACTTAAGCCGATAGAGCTGGATATTTATACAGCCTATGATTTTGACAGAGAAGATGAAAGGTTTGGAGTGGAATTAGGTTACAAATTTTAATTTGATTGTTAAAATGTTTGTTGTGGAATAAACTTAAATAATTATATGTTGAACATTAATAGAACAAATTAAATAGATAAAACAAATAAAAAAATTTAGGAGTGTGATATAATGAAAGTCACAAAAGCAGTAATTCCAGCTGCAGGTTGGGGAACCAGATTTTTACCTGCCACTAAAGCACAGCCAAAAGAAATGCTGCCCATAGTTGACAAACCGACAATACAGTATATTGTTGAAGAAGCAGTAGAGGCAGGTATAGAAGATATCCTTTTAATTACAGCCCGCAACAAGCAGTCGATAGAAGATCATTTTGATAAATGTGCTGAGCTTGAGATGGCTTTAGAAAAACAGGATAAAGATGAAATGCTGACAACAGTCAGAAAAATTTCCAGCATGATCAGGGTACATACAGTGCGCCAGAAAGAGGCAAAAGGCCTCGGACATGCCATCTATTGTGCTAAAACTTTTGTGGGAAATGATCCATTTGCAGTTCTGCTGGGAGATGATGTTATTTATTCCAAAATCCCAGCTATAAAGCAGTTGATAGAAATTTACGAAAAAACGGAGAGCCCTGTGCTTGGCTGTCAGACAGTTCCGCACAGAGATGTGTGTAAATATGGAATTGTTGATTTCAGCCAGAAAGATGGGGATCTCTATCTTGCTGAAGATCTGATAGAAAAACCTTCTGTTGAAGAAGCACCTTCAGAACTTGCCATTTTGGGCCGTTATATTATTACTCCGGATATTTTCCCGATTATAGAAAATACACCTCCCGGACGTGGAGGCGAAATTCAGCTGACAGATGCATTAAAAACTCTATTGTCCAGAAAGAAAATCTATGCCTATGATTTTGAAGGACAGAGGTATGATGTGGGTAATAAAATGGGTTTTCTAAAGGCGACAGTTGATTTTGCACTGAGGAGAAAAGAGTTTAAAGAAGAATTTGCTGATTATTTAAAAAAGGTAGTAGATAATTTTTAAGCATAAATAAGCAGGATATAGTTGGGCAAAACAGAATAAATATAAATAAATTAAAAAATTATTGAGTAGTAAAGTAGAGGGAGGGTTTATGTAATGAAAATAATGTCAGTATTAGATTTAAATGAGAAATATATAAAAAAGATTAAACAGGAGCTTCCGGATGCTGAGGTGGTTATTGCAGAAGAAAAAGATAAACAGCTGCAGGAGATTGTTGATACAGATATTATGGTTTGTGTAGGCAGTTTTTCCGAAAAAGAAGTTATAGAAAAGGCAGAAAAATTAAAGTGGATACAGAGCTGGTCTGCAGGTGTGGATGGACTTCTTTCTGACAGTATAAAGCCGCTTCTGCAGGAAAAAGATATTGTGCTGACAAATATGAGTGGTATACATGTGGATTCTTTAGGTGAACAGGTTGTAGGTTATCTAATAGCCTTCAGCCGCAGGTTTAAAGATTTTTTTAAACAGCAGCAGGAACATATATGGGATAAGCTGAAAGTTGATATTTTGAGAGATAAAAAGCTTCTTATAGTGGGAACAGGTGCTGTGGGAACTGCTATTGCTGTTAGAGCAGCTGCCTTTGGTATGGAGATAATCGGCATCAAGCGCGACCCGTCCATTGTTCCAGAAGGTTTTGATAAAGTATATTCAGCTGATAAACTGGAAAAAAGGCTGGTAGAAGCAGACTTTACTGTTGCAGCAGTTCCACTTACAGAAGAGACCAGAGATATGTTTAACCAGAGGCTTTTTGCACTTATGAAGGATTCGGCCTATTTTATAAATATTGCCAGAGGAGAAGTTGTGGTAGAAGAAGATTTGATTCAGGCACTTAAAGATGGAGTTATTGCCGGAGCGGCCCTTGATGTATACAGGGAAGAACCACTACCTGAAGACTCTCCCCTTTATGATAAAGAAAATCTAATTTTAACTCCACATGTAGGTGGGCTATTTCCAGATTACAATAAACGTGCCGTAGAAGTTTTTACTTCAAATATCGATAGATTTGTAAATGATAGAGAATTGATAAATATAATTAATTATCAGCTTGGTTATTAAAGATAAACCAGCTGGAAATATCTCCAATGGGGAGATTTTCTCCTATAATTGATTTGAGTTGATTTATATTGCGGGGCTGTTCAGCTATTATTCTGGCAGCCCTTTTGCTCCCTATACCTGGAACTGCTTCCAGCTCATATAGTTTGTAGTCATCTATTTTTTTTGGCCATTTTAGTGCTGTAATTGATCTGTAGCCGTGATCAACTACCTTAGCCCGTTCTATTTTATCTTCGGTGAGGTGGCCGGGTATACCAACCAGAATGGGGTAGCTTGCCAGCTGTCTGGCAAAAGTTAAATTGCCTTTCCTCTGATCTACATAAAGGTCTTTAATTTCAGTACCATAAGGGAAAACTCTCTGCAGCATTACTTTGTTTATCTCTTCGTTTACCTTTTTCTTGTAGTTTATAAACTTTCCCTGGCTGTATTTTACTTCAGGATAGCTGCCCAGCCTGAACACCTGCCTGATATTTATTCTGCGCAGCATTAATCCCATATCCAGTATTTTTTTGAGATAATTAAAATTATATGCAAATGTTTCTTTCCTTTCTCCGATCAGGCCGTGCAGAAAGTTAATTCCTGGAAGCAGTTTAGGAATTCCATCTTCCCGCCTACCTCCAATTTGATTGACTATTTTAATAGCTTTAATACTTTCCTCTACTGTTGTGTCTATATTATTTTTTTTCAGTACAAGTGGATCTGCAGATTCCACTCCAAATGCTGCTATATCACCGGCTGTATTGTACTTAGTTATTATTTCCAGTATTCTGGATGATATTTTTGGATAGTGTGCAATTGTAGCCGGATTAATATTATCCATGTGCAGTACTTTTAACTCAGGATCGGCTGATCTGATCCCCTGATAGAGATCAAGTATTTTTTCTGATGCTGGAATAAATTTTCCAGAAGAAGTTTCTGCTCCATAAAGAAGCAGATCTGTCTGACTTCCAAGTCGGAAATGATGGATACCATTTTCTGCCAGAGCTCTTATTTCTTCTGCGATACCGGCAGCATTTCTGCTGTATCTTATTTTTTTGAGTCGTTCACTGCAGAAGGTACAGTGACTGGTCCGGGGGCAGCCCCGAAAAGTTTCTATTTCTGCCATTAAATTTGGATAAAAAGGATGATTTCTGACAACTTCAGCCCCCAGCACAGACCATCTGTCTATCATTTCAGCAAAGTTTGCAGTTTTTATTTTAGTGTCTTTAAGGCGCTGATAAATATCAGCCGCTGTTATTTCAGCACTAATAATATCATAATTTTTTTCAAAACGTTCTGTCATGTTTTTTATCAGTGTGATAGGTCCTCCCAGTACTCTGGTTGGATAAAATACCTTTTTTGAGATTTCTTCTATTTCTGCAGCAGAAGCGGGTTTGCCTCCCATATAATGGCCCGGTACTGTTGTACCTGCGGTGACTATCAGAATATCGTAATTCTCCAGCTCTTCAAAATAATATTCTTTTTTATTTCTAAAATCATCTATTGTAATATAAGTCATTTTTTCTCTGTCCAGTCCGGCATCAATAAGAGCACCCCAGAGGTAGCGGACATGGGGAGAAATATATGGAGGAACTCCTAGACATGAAGGCTCATCCAGATAACCGTCTATAACTGCTGCTTTGATTTTGTAATTATCCATAAAATCACCTTTACTTTAAATTTGATTAATTTAATTAGATTAAAATATTTTGTATTGTTTATAATGCTTTATTTTTTTATATACTGTTTTCTGCTTAAATCCGGCTTAAATTTCCCTTTAATTTACTTAATTAATCGATTTGTACTGTCTATTTTATCATAAACTGCAGATTTATCGTAAAATAATTTAGGAAAAATTTTTTCTAATTTTTTAAATTAAGCTGCTAAATAGGATGAGGCAGGAATTTTGAAGTTTTTAAACCAAATAACAAAAATTTTTCAAAATTCAGGCAGGAAATAAGATATTAAGATAAAATATATTGATATAGAAGAAATTGTGCCTCATTTCTCAAAAATAGGAGATGAATGTTTTGAATAAAAGAAATTTTTCATTAAGATATGGTCTTATTATTATATTCCTGATTGCAGTTTTTATGCAGGATTTTTTGACTATACCGGCAGCTGCAGAGGAGTTTTTTTCACGTGGAATAAGAGATTTTATTGAGGCAGAAAGAAAAATATACATACCAGTTTTTAGTACATCTTCCAAAATTGAAATTGAAGTTTTAGAAGATAGTTTTCTAAAAGATTCATATACAGGAGAAAAAATATATCAGCTTGACAAAGAAAAGTTGTTTTTTGTAAGTAGAAGAAATATCTCACAGCAAAAACCTTACTGCTCTATACAGGTTTTTGCTTCTTCCGACAAAAACAAAGCAGAAAAAATGAAAAATAAACTTTATGAACAGGGATATAATGATGTTCATATAAATAATGAAGGAAACTTATATAAAATTATGGTCGGCAGATATTCCAGTAAGCAGTCTGCTGCTCCAGATGTGCAAAAACTTAAAAAAGATGGATGGCAGGTCTGGCTCAAACAGTTTTCGCAGTTGGATGTAAATAAAAATATGAGTGGAATACTAGATAATAGAGCTGCTTTATATACTGCCAGAGGAAATAGAATAAAAACCGATGAGCGGCTTAATATCTCCGGTATCTTCAATGTTAATGGCATTTCTCTAAAAGGAGATTTTCAGTTTAGAACTTTAAATTCAGGTGTGCTGATGTTATATGAACTGGATATAGAATACCTTACAGCTCATTTCCTGCAGCTTAATATGGCTAAAAATGCTCCTGGTGAGGCTCTCAAAGCACAGTCAATTATCTATAGAAGTTATGTTCTTCATATGATTGCTAGTCAGGGATCACTGCTGGAAAATATAAAAGAGTTTAGAGATGGTTCTATTGTGGAAGAATTTCTTTCTGCAGCTGAATCTACAAAAGGTATTATACTGACCAAAAACGGCAGCTTATATACTAATGAAGACTACGGGAGAAAAAGAAATGTTATGAGGCCCAAAGCAGGTATAGTACCACTTGCACAGGCAGATTTTTCTTATAAGGAGATAATAGAACACTATTATCCTGATGCTGAATTTAAGGATATCCGAAAGATAGTTGATACAGAGGTTAAGTTTACAGCAAATGTAACCTCAGGTTTAAAGTTCAGGGAGATCAGACAGATGACATGGTATGGCCCGCGTATTATAACTGCTGTTGAAATGAATCTTAAAAACCAGAATCTAAAAATAAAGCCGGTGCTGGCCCGTGGTGTAGTTGCAGGCAGGGAAGATCTGGCCGATATTGTGAAAGAAAAAGGTGCTCTTGCTGGAGTCAATGGAGGTTATTTTCATTATTCCGGACGTCCATTGGGACTGCTGTACCTGGATGGTGAGCTTATAAGTGAACCTATCAGCAGCAGAACCGCTGTTCTCTTCAATAAAGATGGAGAAGCATCTATTTCTCAGGTAGAGTGGGAGGGGAATGCTGTATTTGCTGACGGCCGAAAAATTAAACTCAGCGGGATCAACAGAGAACCAAAGGCTGAAGAAGCTGTAATTTATAATAATTACTATGATGACAGAGTTCCCCCTCTAAAAAAAGGAATGATCGATATAGTAATTAGAAAAGGTAAAATTATCGGTTTGGAAAAAGAGGAGGGAAGCAAAAATCTTATTCCACCAGATGGTTTTGTACTGAGAATTGATAAAAAATTTGTAGGACTTGATAGTATATTGTATAATATAATTGGTATTGATATAAAATTAAACCATAAATTTTCACCGGATTTTGAGGAGAACAATATTGTTCATGCACTTGCCGGTGGACCACGCCTTTTAAAAAATGGTGAAATAGATATTACCGGTTCTGAAGAAAAATTTCAGAATGATATTCTGCTGGGAAGAGCTCCCAGAACTGCACTCGGGGTAAATTCTAAAAATCAGCTTATGCTGGTGACTGTAGATGGCAGACAGCCAGATTTTAGTATTGGTATGACACTTGAGGAAATGGCAGATCTTTTGAAGTGGCTTGGTGCAGAAGATGCTGTGAACCTTGATGGAGGCGGTTCTGCCAGAATGGTAATCCGGGGATTTACTATGAATAACCCCAATGAGAAAAGATTAATAAGTAACGGGCTTCTGATAGATAAATATAGATAAATAAAAATAGGGAGAGATATTAATGCTCAAAAAAAGACATATTGTTTTATTAACTATAATTCTGCTTTTGATGTTTTCAATTGTGGGAAAAGCTGCAGATCTTCGGGCTGTGGAATATACGGTTTCTGGAGATTCTTCAGATATAGATATACTTCAGCTTGATGCTGATTTTGGAATGAATAATGGAAATACCGCTGGTTTTACTCTGGGATATGATGGCGATGATTTTCATGCTGGCTGTTTATTTGGTTTAAATGCTGTGATGAGGCAAACCTATAGAATTGATGCCCACCTTCTTTTTACAGATGAAGCCGATGGAATAGATTTTGGCAAAGCGATCGGTGTTTCTGCCAGCACACTTTATTCAGGCAACAATTTTTTTTGGGAAACCTATTATTTTATAGATGAAGATCTGGATAACCATGCATATTACCGGGGAGGAATGTCTGTTCCGATGACCCGCAGGAGCAGTTTTATTATCGGACTGGGAAACCTCTACTGGGATCTTGATGAAGATGTAGTTAATCTGGGACTTGAAGTTAAACTTTAGGAGGAATTTATAGTAAAATGTCAGATTTTGATACAGAAATACTGATAAAATATATTAAATCTTTTTCTCAGCAGGAGATTATGGTAATTGGTGATCTTATAGCTGACAAATTTATTATTGGAGATCCGGAGCGGCTTTCCAGGGAGGCTCCGGTGCTTATATTGAGGCAGAAAAATGAAAAGATTCTTCCGGGTGGTGGTGCCAATGCTGCTAGCAATATTTCCAGCCTTGGTGGTGGCGTTAATTTAATTGGAGTTATAGGCAGTGATCTAATCGGAAAAGCTCTAAAAAAAGAACTTCAAAATCGGAACATAAAGACAGATGGTGTTCTTCAGGACAAAAAAAGACCCACTGCAGAAAAAACCAGAATTCTTGCCGGTGGAGACCAGGTGGTAAGACAGCAGGTTGTACGTATAGATCACCTTGTGACTGATCCGATTTCAGGAAAACTTTCTGAAAAGATATATAGATATGTAGAAAATAATATAAATTCGGTTAATGGAATTTTGTTTTCTGATTATGGTAATGGACTTTTCAGTAGTGAACTGACACAGAGGCTGATCAATCTGGGAGAACAAAATCAGGTTATGACGGCAGTTGACAGCCGCTACAATTTATCTGGATTTAAAGGAGCAAGTATTGCTACTCCCAATCTGGAAGAAGCTTCTGCAGCCTGTGGTAAAGTTCTCAAATCACAGGCTGAGGTAGAAGGAGCAGGTTTAAAGCTGCGCGATAAACTTGAGCTTAAATATCTGCTGATTACACAAGGAGGAGAAGGGATGACCCTGTTCTCTCCTGGAGATGAAATTTTTCATATACCGGCAGCTAATTTTACAGAAGTTTTTGATGTAACTGGAGCCGGAGATACCGTTGTAGGCACTCTTATTCTGGCCCTTGCTTCTGGAGCAGAGGTGAAGGAGGCTGTTAATATTGCTAATACTGCAGCCGGTATTGTGGTGCGAAAAAGTGGAGTGGCAGTTGTTACTCCGGAAGAATTGATAAAGGAAGTGGTTAAGGGTGTCAGCTGAAATTTTAACAAGAGATGAACTAAAAGAAAAAGCAGATAAATTAAAAGCAGAGGGAGTACTGCTTGTTTTTACAAATGGTTGTTTTGATATTCTTCATGTTGGTCATATAAGATATCTTAAAAAAGCGGCCTCACTTGGAGATAAGCTTATACTGGCAGTTAACAGTGACAGTTCAGTAAAAAAGCTTAAAGGCAGTAATCGTCCTTATGTACCAGGAGCAGAACGTATGGAAATATTATCTGCTCTTGATATGATAGATTTTCTTGTACCATTTTCGGAAGTGGACTGCAGGAGTCTTCTGGAAGATGTGAAACCACAGATTTATGTAAAAGGCGGTGACTACAGGCTGGAAGATTTGCCTGAAGCAGAGACTGTCTATGAATATGGGGGGAAGATAGTTTTTATTAAAGAGGTAAAAGGCAGATCAACAACAGAACTGGTTAAAAAGATTAGGCAGACTAAATGATGAGAAATATTGATCTACAGATTATTTTAATTTTAATTTTGTTCCTAATTGGTGCGACAGTGCTGGATCTGGGCATCAGCTTCCAGGCCCTGATGAAAATCTTTAATTGAACGGATGGGGGGGATTTTATTGTTTAGTGAGAAGGGAGAGGAAGAGATTATCGAGATGGCCCAGACTGGAAATAATTTTGCTATTGAATATCTTATAGATCAGAATATGGATATAGTATATGCAAAAGCTAAATTTTTTTTTATAAAAGGTCTGGATCGAGAGGATGTTGTACAGGAAGGACGAGTTGGCCTCTACAAGGCCATAAGAGATTTCCGCAGAGAAAAAGGAGCTTCTTTTCGCGGCTTTTCTCAGCTCTGTGTACACAGACAGTTGATATCTGCCATAAAAAAAGCAAATAGACAGAAACATGTTCCCCTAAATTCTTCTGCATCACTTGATAAAACTCTTGATTATGGCAATGAAAATGGCAGAAATTTTAATGAAATTCTGCCTGATAAAGGTGAAAATTTGGAAAGGAAATTTATCTGTCAGGAAATTTTAACTCTAATTATGCATGATTTAGAGAAAGAACTGACAGACCTTGAGTGGGATGTTTTTATGTCTTACCTGGAAAGCAAATCATATCAGGAGATATCGGAAGAATTAGATGTTAGTGTTAAAACAGTTGACAATGCTCTGCAGAGGGCAAGAAAAAAGATAGATGATTTAAAAGAAAATTACAACTTGAGAGATCTGGTGGGATAAAATTGAAAGTAAAAAAAACACTTCTGGACATTATATATCCGGAAAAACCTGTCTGTTTAGCCTGTGGTCGCCGCTATGATTCTTCTGAAATTTCCGGTATCTGCAGCCGCTGTCTTTCCAGAATTACGTTTATCACTGAACCCTGTCCTTTATGCGGTAGACAGGTAATTCCAAGTTCTTTATTTGCGGGCGATTTATGTCCAGAATGTCAGGAAAAAATGCCGGATTTCGATGCTGCCCGCAGCAGCTTCAGCTATCTCGGTTATGGTCGTGAACTGCTGCTTAAATTTAAATATGGACACAGACCTGATCTTGCTTCACCAATGGTGGAGATTCTTTTTCTCTATTTCAAGGAATATTTTTCTAAATATAATATTGATTATATAATGGCAATTCCCATGCACGAAGAGAGAGAGGAGATACGCGGCTATAATCAGGCAGCACTGCTGGCTGAACTGCTGGCCGAAAAGACAGGAATAGAATATAGGGATATTCTGCTTAGAACTAAAAACAGCATTCCGCTTTTTTCACTTACTAGGGAAGCCAGAGAGATGGAACTTAAAGATGTATTTAGCTTAAAGAAAAATATAAATTTTAGAGAATTTTCTAAAAAAAATATTTTAATAATTGATGACATTCTAACCACAGGTACTACAGCATCCAAGACAGCTGCACTTATTAAAAACAGGCTGGATTCCAATAAAATTTTTGTACTGACAGCAGCTTCAGTTCCGGTAGAGATATATTAACAGTATTTGTATATTACAATTTTCAATATTTTATTAATCCAGCAGGAATCAGAGTAATTATATAGAATAAATATATTATAATAGATGTGAGAGGAGTGAGCTTCATGAAAATAATGACTTACGGAAAGAACATCGATGTTACCCCTTCTTTAAAAGAGCACGCAGAAGAGAAGGTGAGAAAGCTTGACAAGTATTTTAATGGGGAGCCGATGGAAGTTCAGATCTCCATGGAGGTAGAAAGGGAAAGACATATAGTTGAGGTTACAGCTTATGTTAAGGGCCTCATACTGCGGGGAGAAGAAGCAACAGGTGATATGTATGCTTCTATTGATGGTGTGGTCGACAAATTAGAAAGACAGCTTAGAAAGTATAAAACTAAGATTCATGATAGATACATTGAGCGCAAACAGGAATTTAAAGAGGAGTATAAAGAAGAGCGCAAAGAGCAGATACTTAACAATAAACTTGAAGAGGAAGAAATAGAAACAGATGTATTTGAGCCTAAAATTGTGCGGACCAAGCAATTTGCAATGAAGCCGATGAATGTAGAAGAAGCCTGTATGCAGATGGATCTTCTCGGACATGACTTTTTTGTTTTCTATAATGCGGAAACAGAAGAAACCAATGTTGTTTATAAAAGGAAAGACGGCAACTATGGATTAATAGAACCCATTTTTGGCTAAATAAAATTTTATTAAATACAAATACAAGCCCTGGTAGAAGTTTCTAATTAAAAGAACTTCTGTCAGGGTTTTTTGTTTTTCTTTTTTGTACCTGGTACGTTTCACGCTTTACCTGACAGGGTATAAATGATATAATTATTTTGATTGTAAAGAATCTACTGATATGCAGGAAATTTAAGGATGATTTTAATAAAATATTACAAACAGGAGGATGTTAGATGTTTGAATTCCTCAAGAAAATTTTTAAGGATCCAAATGAAAAAGAACTGGAAAAATTAGAACCTATTGTTGATGAAATAAATAATTTAGAACCGGCAATGAAGAGATTAAGTGATTCAGAGTTGAAGTCAAAGACAGAAGAATTTAAAAATAGGTATGCTGATGGAGAAAGTCTTGATGAACTACTGGTAGAAGCATTTGCAGTTGTTCGTGAAGCAGCACAGCGTTCTACTGAAGAAGGTTTTCGTCATTTTGATGTACAGCTTATGGGTGGTATAGTTCTTCATCAGGGGAAAATTGCAGAGATGAAAACAGGTGAAGGTAAAACACTGGCAGCAACACTGCCTGTTTATCTTAATGCTCTAACCGGTAAAGGTGTTCATGTTGTAACAGTTAATGATTATTTGGCTGAGAGGGACAGTGAGTGGATGGGCCAGATATATCGATTTTTAGGACTGTCGGTTGGAGTTATCTTAAGTGGAATGCCACCTGCTGAAAGGCGCAAAGCATATAACTGTGATATAACTTATGGTACAAATAATGAATTTGGTTTTGATTATCTGCGTGATAATATGGCCTATAAAGAAGAAGATCTGGTACAGAGAGAATATCACTATGCTATTTTAGATGAGGTTGACAGTATTTTAATCGATGAGGCAAGAACTCCGCTAATAATTTCTGGACCTGTACAGGAGTCAAGCAGTGATTACAAAAAGTTTAATCGAGTTATTCCCCACCTCAAAGAAGATAAGCATTATGAGCTGGACGAAAAAAATAAACTTGTCACACTTACAGAAGAAGGGATAAAAGAGGCTGAGAAAAAGCTGGGAATAGAAAATCTCTATGCTGAAGAAAATTTCAAGCTCAACCATCAGCTGAATCAGGCACTAAAAGCTCACACTTTAATGAAAAAAGATAGAGATTATATAGTTAAAGATGGAACAGTCAAGATTGTAGATGAGTTTACCGGCCGGGTGATGGAAGGCCGCCGCTACAGTGAAGGACTGCATCAGGCTATAGAGGCTAAAGAAGGTGTGCAGGTACAGAAGGGGAGTCAGACTTTTGCCAAGATTACACTGCAGAACTATTTCCGTATGTATAATAAGCTGGCAGGTATGACAGGTACTGCTGCAACAGAAGAGGAAGAATTCAAAAAGATTTATGGTATGTCTGTTGTTGTAATACCTACAAATGAACCCATGATAAGGGAGGATAAATCAGACCTTGTTTTTACAAACATTGAAGCCAAGATAAATGCTGTTATAAATGAGATCGAAAGACTTTACAAAAAGGGCCAGCCGGTGCTGGTTGGAACAATAGACATAGAAAAATCTGAATTATTAAGTAGGCTTTTGAAAAAGAGGAATATACCCCACAATGTTTTAAATGCAAAAAACCATGAGAGAGAGGCAGATATAATAAAAGATGCCGGGCAGAAAAGGAGTGTTACAATAGCCACAAATATGGCCGGTCGAGGTACTGATATTGTCCTTGGTGATGGAGTAAAAGAGCTGGGAGGTCTGCATGTATTAGGTACTGAACGACATGAAAGTCGAAGAATAGACAATCAGCTCAGGGGACGCTCGGGACGTCAGGGCGATCCCGGTTCATCACAATTTTATGTTTCATTAGAAGATGATCTGCTGCGCCTGTTTGGTTCTGATAAAATAAACGGGATACTGGATAAATTAGGTGTGGATGAGGACCAGCCGATAGAGCATAAAATTATTTCCAACTCTCTGGAAAGAGCACAGCAGAAGGTGGAATCCCGCAACTTTGATATTAGAAAAGCGATTCTGGAATATGATGATATTCTAAACAAGCAGAGAGAGGTTATTTATGAACAGCGCCGCGAACTGCTCAAAACAGATCAGCTGATAGAAAAAATTGAAGGAATGTTAGAAAAACTGCTGGATGATATTCTGGAAATGTTCATGCCTGATGATATCCATCCAGAAGACTGGGATCTTGATGGAATGCTGGAATATCTAAAAGGTATGGGTATTGCAGGTGAGCTGAAAAAAGAAGAATTTAAAAATAAGGAAAAAGAAGAAATAGCAGAAATAATTTTCGTTAAAGCACTCAGCAAATTTCAAAAAAAGAGGGACAAAATTGGTCCGAAGAGATTTGACAGTATAATTAAATTCCTGTCCCTTAGAGTAATTGATAGAAAATGGATGTCACATCTTAATAATATGGATGAACTTCGCCAGGGTATTGGACTTAGGGCTTATGGTCAGAAAGATCCGCTGACAGAATATAAATTTGAATCATTTGACATGTTCAATGAGCTGACAGCTTCCATAAGAGAAGATATAATAAAAACATCGTTCCAGGTAGAAGTTAAAGACAAAAAAGCAGAAATGCAGCAGAAGATAAGGCAGAAGCAGCTCAATTATTCTTCAGCTGAAAATGTTCTTTCTAGAGGAAACAAAAAATCCAGCACCAGTGACGGCAGTATAGGTGAAAACACAGTTGTCAAAGGTGAAGAACCGGGCAGAAATGATCCCTGCCCCTGTGGGAGTGGAAAAAAATACAAAAAATGCTGTGGGAGATGATAAAATGGCAGTGAATTATGAAAATAAATATGAAGAACTAAAAGATAGATTTAATGAATTGAGTGATTTACTTTGACACGTCTTCACTAAAGAAAGAAAAAAAAGAAATAGAGAAAGAAATGGCAGCCTCCGATTTTTGGGATAATAAGAAAAATGCCCGCAAAAAATCACAGCGGCTGGACAAGATAAAAAAGAGGCTTAAAGTGATGAAAGAACTGGAAGAAAAGTTTGAGGAAGCTGAGGTATTTATGGAGCTCAGTGATGAGATGAATTCTGGATCTGTTTCTAGTGATCTAAAAAACACCTTTAAAGCTTTAGAAAAAACAATAGATAATCTAGAATTACAGCTGAGGTTAAATGGTCAGTATGATGACCATAATGCCATCCTCTCAATTCACCCTGGGGCTGGAGGTACAGAATCACAGGATTGGGCAGAAATGCTGCTCAGAATGTATACCCGCTGGGCAGAAGGTAATGGCTATGAAGTAAAGACTCTGGATTTTACTGGCGGAGATGAAGCCGGTATTAAGAGTGTAACCCTGCTGATTTCTGGTGATTATGCATATGGATATCTTAAAGGGGAAAAAGGTGTTCACCGTCTGGTAAGGATTTCTCCTTTTGATTCATCTGGCCGGAGGCATACTTCTTTTGCCTCAGTAGATGTAATACCGGAAATTGATGATGATGTAGAAGTTGATATTAATGAAAATGATTTAAAGATAGATACTTATCGAGCCAGTGGAGCAGGTGGACAGCATGTTAATAAGACAGATTCGGCTGTAAGGATAACACATCTGCCTACAGGTGTAGTTGTACAGTGTCAGAATGAAAGGTCACAACATAAAAATAAATCTGTGGCAATGAAAATTTTAACTTCAAAACTAATTGAACTAAAAGAGGAAGCACAGGCAGAAAAAATAGAGGAATTAAGTGGTGAGCATAAGGAAATTGCCTGGGGCAGTCAGATAAGGTCCTATGTTTTTCACCCCTATAATATGATAAAAGATCACAGAACCGGACATGAAGAGGGAAACACACAGAAAGTTATGGATGGATATCTGGATGAATTTATAGAATCCTATTTAAAATATGCAAGCATAAATTCTGCCGATAGAAAAGGTGAATAAACTTGAAAAAAGTACTGATGCTAATTATTATAATTAGTTTAATAGGAGCCGGTATATCTCTTGCTGAAAGAGTGGAAAAAATTGATAGAGCTGATAATGTAGAAATAATTATTGATGGAGATGGATTAATTGAACTGGCAGCACAGGAACCTGAGCTTGAGATAGAAAAGCTTAAAGAAAATGGAGTCACTGGAGTCGCGGTTTATCAGCAGAGTATAAAAGATCTTAAAAAAAATGGAAAAATAGTTCGTATAGAACCAGCAGAGCTTATGCTTTTAGATAAAGACAGGCTGAGTTTTTTTGAATCTGCAGGTGTTGCAGCTGGAGATCTGGATGATGGAGCAGTTTTTGCTGTTTTTTCACAAAACCTCAGGCAGAACCTTCATCAGCTGGCAGATCATTTAAAGAAACAGTATAATGCCCGGCTGATTGAGGGGGAAAACCTGAGCTTTCTTTTTTTCCCGCAGTGGCATGATAAACTGTTGAACCTTAATCTTTCTTATAATGGTAGTCTCTATAAATCAGCAAAAAACAGCAGTTTAAAAGTAGCCTTAAGAAGTGCAAATGATTTAAATTCTCAGGCAGTACTTGAAAATAATCTGAAGCATTTATCTCCTGAACTGATAATTTTTGATGGTGAAGAAATAACAGGTTATCCCGACAGCCTGGACAGAACAGCAGAGCTCTTAAAAGAACATTCCATTACTTTTGGATATATTGAGGCTTTTATTGCAGCTCAGGATGGGGCAAAAAATATTGCCTCTGCTGTAGATTATAATTTGCTCAGAGTTCACAGCATGCAGCAGGAAGAGGTTGAACAGACATCTATCTCTGTAATAGTGGACAGATATTTAAGAGCAGTTAGAGAAAGAAATGTGAAGATAATATATTTTAAACCATATTTAAAAGGAAATAATCTTCTAAATAAAAACTACAGCCTGCTTTCAGCTTTAAAAACAGACTTAAACAATGCAGGCTATACAGTAGGAAATGCAGAAGCAGCACCAATTTTTTCCGCTTCCCTGTTCAGTTTTCTGGCTGTTTTTGCTGGGACAGCTGCAGGTGGAGTAATTCTGCTAAACTACCTGCTGGAAAATGCAGTTGGTGATAAATTTAGAAAGTGGTTAAATTTAGCTGCTGCTGGTGTGGCCGCAGCTGGACTTATTTTTTTATTATTAATAAATAAGGAGATTTTTTTGAGACAGCTTACAGCTCTTGCTGCTGCAGTAATTTTCCCGTCACTGGCTGTAATAGCTTTTCTTCTCGGCGGCAGTGATATAGTTAAAAATGAAAAAAAAGAATCAATAGTTAAACTTATATTAAAATATACAGCGGCAGTTTTGACCGCACTTACAGGTGGAATTTTTGTTTCGGCTTCACTAAATAGCACTCCATTTATTTTAAAAATTCTGCAGTTCCGTGGTGTAAAATTTTCTTTTCTGCTGCCGTTAATAATAATTTCATTTTATTATTTTTTAACATTGGGAAATGAAGATTTGAAAAAAAGATTAATTTTTCTTATGGAAGCAGAGATAAGAGTTAAGCATTTGATTGCAGCCGGAATACTTGCTTTTATAGCTGTTATATATATAGGCAGAACAGGTAATTTTCCACTGCTGCCTGTACCAGCCTGGGAAAAAACACTCAGGTCACTGCTGGAGGGAGTGCTGTATGTACGGCCCCGCTTTAAGGAATTTTTGATTGGACACCCTATTTTTGTATTATCTCTGTGGCTGTCAGCTAAATACAGAAAAAGAATTTATTTTTATCCTGTGCTGATGCTTGCTTCTGTTGGAATGATAACAGCTGCAAATACTTTTTCACATCTTCACACACCTGTTATTATTTCACTAATTAGGACATTTCATTCATACTGGCTGGGGCTTGTTTTAGGAATGATACTGATTGTTATTTATCAGTTTGCTGTATTTTTGTATGAAAAATATTTTTCGGCTGAACAGAGGTGAGCAGCTTGTCTAAAATTCTTATTTCAGGGTATTACGGTTTTGATAATTTGGGAGATGAGGCTGTTCTGGCCGGAATTATAAAACTTTTTAAAGAAATAAATTCTGAAATTGATATAACCGTACTCTCTGCTGATCCTGAAGTTACTAAAAAAAGATATAATGTAGATGCGGCAGGCAGAACTTCACTGCTCAATATAATTTCTGAGCTGGCAGAAGCCGATCTTTTTGTCACTGGTGGTGGAAGTTTAATTCAGGATGTAACTGGCCACCTTTCTATTTTTTATTACCTTGGACTTATCTGGCTGGCTAAACTGCAGGGAACAAAAGTATCATTTTACGCACAGGGCGTAGGTCCTTTAAACAGAAAGATAAACCGCATAATAACAGGAATTACACTTAAAAATATTGATCATATCGGAGTTAGAGACCGCGGGTCAGCCGAGCTTCTCAGCCGTATTGGACTAAAAGGAAAAGATGTAAAACTCACCGCTGATCCGGCTTTTGCTCTTTATAATGAAAAGGATGTGGTCAAAAGAAAGCTGCACAGCAGGACTAATGTGGGGATTTCTGTACGCCCATGGCAGGCTGGTTATATTGAAGAACTGGGGGCAGGGATGAGCAAATTTGCTCAAAAATACAGCTGTGATTTTAAGATATATCCTTTTCATAGAGGTGTTGACGAAAGACCTTCAAAAAAATTGAAAACTATTCTTGACAGAACCACAGGAAGTGATGTTATTATAGAAGAGCTTGCAGAAGATCCACTTCAGGCAGTTAAACAGCTTAAAGATAATGATTTGTTCTTAGGAGTGAGACTGCACAGCCTTATTTTTGCATTATTAAATCAGATACCATTTCTTGCTGTCAGCTATGATCCCAAAATAGATGGGCTGGTTTCGGAAATTGAATTTCTCAATACACTTGATATTGGATCTCTGCACAGAGATGATATTTATGCAGAATTAGAATATCTGCTGGAAAACCGCTATGATTTTAGAAAGAGGTTAAAAAATATCTGTCTTGCGAAAAAAGCTGAAGTGTGTAGTTTTGCAGAAAGTGCACTTAAGGAGGCCAGGCTGTGAGAGAGCTGGTGGAGATACTGGGAATAAAAATCGATAGGGTAAATATGCAGGAAGCGGTAGAAAAGGTGGAAATTTTGCTAAAAAAAGATGCTGGACCTGCTGAAAAACCGGCATATATTGTGACTCCTAATTCAGAAATGATAGTTATGTCAGTAGATGATAAAGAACTGACATCTATTTTAAATTCTGCCTATTTGAGCACACCGGATGGTGCAGGTGTAGTTCTGGCAGCTAAAATAATGGGTACTCCACTTATAGAAAGGGTGGCAGGTTTTGATCTTTTGAGCAGATTGATTGAAGAATTTGCAGAAAAAGAATACAGCTTTTATTTTTTGGGAAGCAGGCCTGGTGTTGTAGATAAGGCTGTAGTAAAGCTGAAGCGGGATTATCCGCAGCTTAATATAGCCGGTTATCACCACGGATATCTGGATAGAGAGCTGCAGGAAAAGGTTATTTCGGAAATTAATAAAAAAAATGTCGATCTACTTCTGGTGGGTATGGGGGTACCTCTGCAGGAAAGATTTATAGGTAAAAATATAGAAAATTTAAATGTTGGGGCAGCTATGACAGTTGGAGGGAGTTTTGATGTAATTGCAGGTGAGGTAAATAGGGCTCCACTGTGGATGCAGAAGGTGGGGCTGGAGTGGTTTTACAGGCTGCTTCAGGAACCATCCAGATTTGGTAGGATGCTTGCTCTGCCCAGATTTATACTTCTTGTTTTAAGAGAAAGATTTTTAGGCAGGAGAACCTAATTTTGCTGTTCGGAGGTGTTTTGATGAAAAAAAGGATTATACTTGATTACATAGGTATTACAGTTGGTTCATTTTTGATGGCCCTGGCTTTAACGGTTTTTCTGGTTCCAAATAAGATTGCAGCAGGTGGGGTAAGTGGTTTATCCACCGTTATTTTTTATTTAACAGGTTTTCCGATAGGTATTATGATGCTTATATTTAATGTGCCGATTTTTTTGACCGGTATTAAAATAATGGGTATGTCATTTGGACTAAGAACCATTTATGGGATTGTTATATTATCAATATTTACAGATCTGCTGCAGCTGTATATGACATCTCTAACAAATGATCTGCTCCTTGCCTCAATCTATGGTGGTGTACTTGGGGGTATCGGACTCGGGCTTGTCTTCAGGTCAAGAGGAACAACAGGTGGGACAGATATGGTTGCAGCTCTGATTAATTATTATACAGGCATCAGTGTTGGACAGGGCCTGCTTTTGGCTGATGGTTTTGTTGTCACCCTGGCTGGAATTTTTTTCAATCTGGAAGCTGCACTTTATGCAGCAATCACAATATTTATCACTTCTAAAACAATAGATGTTATTCAGGAAGGTTTAAATATCAAAAAAGAGGCACTTATAATATCTAAAAAAGCTGATCAGATAAACAAAAGACTAGTTGATGAGCTGAATCGCGGTGTAACAAAGTTTGAAGCGAGAGGTGGCTATACAGATGAAAAAAAACAGGTGCTGCTCTGTGTAATATCCCGCTCTGAACTGACTGAATTAAAAGCAGTTGTAGCAGAGGTGGATCCAGAAGCATTTGTAGCAATTAATAATGTAAATGAAGTTCTCGGGGAAGGTTTTGCAGATATTGCACATGTCTGATACAGTTAAAAATCTGCAAATATGTTTATAATTATTTTAGATAGAGCAAAATTATTTCAAAATAGATTAAATTTTTCATAATAGAGTAAAAATGGAGTAAAATTGAGCAGAAAAAGTATTACAGGTAAGATAAAATTTGAAAGCAGGTGAAAAGAGTATGAAGAAGAAAATTTTAGTATTATTGTTAGCCTCTCTTTTAATTTTTACTGCAGTTATCACAGGAACTGCACAGGATACGGATGATTATGATAAGACAAATGCCTTTCAGGATGTAATTTTTCTTATAAAAAACTATTATGTAGAAGATGTAGAGCTTGATACACTTCTTGAAGGTGCTATAGATGGGATGCTGAACAAAGTTGACCGTTTTTCCTACTATATGGATGCTGAAGAATATGAAGAAATGCAGATAGAGTATGAAGGACATTATGGTGGGGTTGGTATTGTAATTACAACCAGGGATAATAAGCTGACAGTGGTTTCCCCTATTAAAGGAACTCCGGGTGAGAGAGCCGGACTGCGGGCAGGAGATATAATAACTACAATTGATGGGGTGAAAACTGGAGAGATTTCTCAGATGAAAGCTGTTGACCTTATGCGCGGTGAACCGGGAACAGATGTTGTGCTGACAGTAGAGAGGTCAGATATGGATCAGGAGCTGGAAGTTAAGATTACCAGAGAGGATATTGAAGTTCCATATGTTGAAAGTGAGATGAAGAGCGAAAATATTGGCTACATAAGTCTGGCCCAGTTTGTCGAAAATGTAGGTACTGATATTGAAACAGAGCTGAATAAATTAAAGGAACAGGGTGCTGAAGGGGTTATACTAGATTTGCGAAATAATCCGGGTGGACTTCTCAGTGAAGCTGTTAATGTAGTTAGCAACTTTATCTCTGAAGGACAGGTCGTTTCTATAAGGCAGAGGGGTAATATAGAAAGAGTATTAAATGTAAATAAAGAATTTAAAGCAGATACAGAAATACCTGTTATAGTTCTTATTAATAAGGGTTCTGCAAGTGCTTCCGAAATAGTCGCTGGTGCTATAAAAGACTATGGAAGAGGTAAGCTGATGGGAACTACAACTTTTGGTAAAGGTGTAGTACAGTCAGTGGTTCCTCTTGCAGATGGATCTGCAGTAAGTATTACAACAGCCAGATATTATACTCCTGATGGAAATTATATTCATGAAAAAGGAATAAAACCGGATATAGAGGTTGAGCTGGATGCAGAAGCTGCTCAAAATGGAGAAGATAACCAGCTGAATAAGGCTGTAGATATGATGAAATCATTTATAATCACAGATGAGGTGCAGCGTAAAAAGGCGGCTGGAGAATAGAATAATAATTTCTATATTATGTTTAAAAAACAGCTGATATAAGGTTATATAAGCAAGAACACCATCAATCTTTTCTTTGGGTTCAAAGTCAACATAAAAAAATCTGGATAAAAAAATATACTGAAAGAATAAAATTCATAAGAGGTGTAAGCAGGAAATTAGGTAATTTTCGAGAATTATTTTACGTAACGATATTGATGATGGGAGGGAAAAATGAGTATTTTTGAAGTAATGGGGCCGATTATGATTGGTCCTTCAAGCTCACATACAGCAGGTGCTGCTAAACTGGGAAGAATGGCCCGGCTGCTGTTTGCTGACAAAATAGAAAAAGTTGTTGTTAACCTTCATGGCTCATTTGCCAATACTGCTGGTGGTCATGGAACTGACCGAGCAGTTATTGGTGGACTGCTGGGATTTCTTCCAGATGATGAAAGGATACGTACATCTTTTAAAATTGCTGAAGAAGAAGGGATGGATTTTGAATTTAAGGAAGTTAACCTGCGGGATGTTCATCCCAATACATTAATGCTGGAACTTTATGCAGGAGAAAAAAATCTCAGTATTACCGGTTCTTCTATTGGTGGAGGTAGAATTGTAATTACTAAAATAAATCAAAATGATGTTAATCTTACCGGCAGAATGCCTACACTTTGGATTCTGCACCGTGACAGACCAGGAGAAGTAGGAAAAATAACATCTACCCTCGGCTATCACAGTATTAATATAGCTTTTATGCAGGTCTATCGGAATAAAAAGGGAGATATAGGATCCTGTATTATAGAACTGGATCAGGTTCCGGACAGTGATGTTATTACAAGTCTAGAAAAAATGGAAAATGTGCTTCAGGTTAGATATCTACCGTCACTTTAAATTATACCGATATTTTAAATTCAGCATTGGAAGGTGAGATAATGCAGTATTCAACAATTGATGAACTGCTAAAAGTGGCAGAGAAAAATAATATTTCTATTTCAGAAGTAGTAATTCAGGTGGAAGTGGAAGAAAGTGAGCTTCCCAGAGAAGAAGTTGTAGCAAAGATGAAAGAAAGCCTTGTCGTAATGAGAGATGCGATAGAAAAAGGCAGAAATAGTAGGATTAAATCTTCAGGTGGACTTGTTGGTGAAGAAGCACTGAAGATGGCAGAATATAGTAAAGATAAGCCGGAGAGGCTTTTTATGGCTGCAATAACTGATGCTCTTGCTGTGGCAGAAGTTAATGCTGGTATGGGTAAAATAGTGGCAGGACCAACTGCAGGTGCAAGTGGGATAGTTCCAGCTGTCGTTGTTTCCGTTGGAGAAAAATTAAATTTGAGTGATTTAGATATGGTAAAAGGACTTTTTACAGCAGCTGGACTGGGTGATGTTGTTTCTCACACAGCTACACTTGCCGGTGCAGCGGGTGGATGTCAGGCAGAATGTGGTGTTGGTTCTGCAATGGCTGCAGGTGCAGCAGTAGAACTGATGGGAGGCAGTCCGGAGATGGCTGTTAATGCTTTTGCACTTGCACTTAAAAATTTATTGGGACTTGTCTGTGACCCTGTAGCCGGACTTGTTGAAGTTCCCTGTGTAAAGAGAAATGGTTTTGCGGCTTCACATGCACTGACAGCTGCTTTGATGGCACTTTCGGGAATAAAGAGTGTTATCCCACCAGATGAAGTAATACTGGCAATGACAGATGTGGGAAGTCAGATGCCTAGTACACTGCGAGAAACTGCCAAAGGTGGTCTGGCCATTACTCCAACAGGTCGAGAAATAAAAAACAAACTGGAAAATAAGGAGTAAAATTCATATTATATAATTATTGCAGTGCAGAAAGTCGATTTTTGGTATCATATTAATTTGAAAAGCTTGTTATGATAGGGATTATATTAATTTAAAAATTTAATTTATGATGATGTGTCAACAAAAAGAGTATTTTCGGTACATTAGGCATTTTTCATTAATCAATCTTAATGAGTTATAGACGCAAATACCCTTTTTGTTAGGAGTTTCCCCAAAATTTATTTTCAAGCTGCAAAAAGGGGGCTTTAGTCATCAACGAAATTTTTAGATTTATCTAAAACTCAATTCGGGTGT
>NZ_QPJN01000028.1:0-32226 GCF_003338615.1 Halanaerobium sp. DL-01 | reverse complement strand
AATACAAAAGGCAAGTTAGAGGATATACTGTTGGGCTAACAGGATTTTAAGCCTGTGGAGATGGTGGGTTACCACTTCTAAGAAGCAGGAATCCTTGTGGGCTTGCCCCGAGGAGGGTCAATATATGATTAATTTTGTAACTACAATTTATAAATCAAAAATATTTAAACATTATTTAGAAAGGCCCCCTGTTGTCATCGGGTCAATAGTTATATTAATTTTACTTCTGGGAGCCATTTTTGCTCCACTGATAGCACCACAGAACCCTTATGCTATAGATAAAATAAGTCTGAGCAATTCCTTAAAACCACCTCTGTGGAAGAAAGGGGGAGTTAGCCCTTTTATTCTGGGAACTGATATGCAGGGTCGTGGAGTATTCAGTACCATTCTATATGGCTGCCGGACTTCCTTTCTTGTAGGTATCAGTGTAGTTATTATCGCCGGTGGTTTTGGAGCTTTAATTGGATTACTTGCCGGTTATTATGGAGGAATACTTGATATAATTATGATGAGAATGGGAGACACCCTCTTTTCCTTTTCCCAGACTCTGATAGCTATGCTCTTATTGGGAATCTTCCAGACTAATAGTGTAGTTCTGGTAATTATGGCAATATGTATTTCAGGTTGGGTGCAGTATGCCAGAACTATCAGAGGGGAAGTATTATCAGTTAAAGAAGAAGAATATGTATTGGCCAGTAAAGCTACTGGTAATAACGATCGGAGGATAATATTTAAACACATTTTACCTAATTCAATTTCACCACTGCTGGTGATTGCTGCAGTTCACTTCGGTATGGCTATAATGCTGGAAGCTACCCTTAGTTTTCTGGGAGTTGGGGTTCCTATAACACACCCTTCTCTGGGTATGATGATCTCACAGGGGCGTAATTTTCTCTATGCCGGTAAATGGTGGCTTGTTTTCTTTCCCGGTATCACATTAATGTCCATTGTTTTCAGTCTAAACCTTATCGCTGACTGGTTGAGAGATGAATTTGATCCCAGACTAAAGAATATTTAACCCCATTCCGGCCATAGCTATCAAAAGCAATAATTCAGTTAATGGCTTTAGTTTACTCACTGAAATTCAGCGGTAACAATCTGACAAGTAGCCTGTAAGGCTCTTCCAATCATTAAGCCACCCAGCGATTCAGGAAGTTTAAGTAACCAGTTAAAAGATAACCTGAATCCGTGATATCTTCTTAGTGAAAAGCAGAAATATCAAGTAAATAAAGTTTTCTCAAAATTATTTTTAGAGCTGCAAAAAAGGGATTTTGTCATAAATTAAATTTTTAGATTCATCTAAAACTCAACTATGGTACTAAATAGGGTTCATCATAAGTTAGACAGGAAATGAAATGCAAATTTAGATAAAGAGATTATTATATTTAAAAATATATTTACATTAATAAAATAATTAAGCTGGAGGGTTTTAAAATTATGAAAGCAAAAAGACTGGCAGGCGAAAAAGCTGCTGAATATGTTAAAAATGGAATGTTTGTAGGGTTGGGTACTGGCTCAACTGCTTACTGGGCTATCCAAAAATTATCTTCAATGGTTAAAGCAGGTCTTAAAATCAAAGCAGTACCTACTTCCAAAGAAACTGCTGAACTTGCCAGAAAAGGTGGAATAGAATTGATAGAACTGGCAGATATAGAAAAGCTGGACCTTACAATTGATGGTGCAGATGAGGTTGATTCTGAATTGAACTTAATAAAAGGCGGTGGTGGAGCTTTATTGAGGGAAAAAATTGTTGCATCTGCGTCAGATAAATTAATTATTGTTGCAGATGAATCAAAACTGTCAGATAAACTGGGGAGTTTCCCACTGGCTGTGGAAGTATGTAAATTCAGCTGGGAATTTACCAAAAGACAGATAGAAAAACTGGGCTGTAGTGGGAAATTAAGAGAAACTGAAGATGGGCAGACTTTCATTACAGATAATGAAAATTATATTATAGACTGTGATTTTTCGGTAATAGATAAACCGGTGCAGATGGCAGTAAATTTAAACAGGATTCCAGGTGTTGTAGAAAATGGTATCTTTCCAGAAATGGCAGATGTTATAGTAGTCGGTTATAAAAATGGAGATGTCAGGATAATTGAGAAATAAAAAGTTCTGAACAGTATAATACTGTTCAGAACTTAACAATAATTTTAGTTAACAGGTAATATTTTAACTGCCGCCAGGATTATCATATTGAGAAAAACAGGTGTATTTTTGAATAGTTTTTTTAAACCGATTTTGATGCCTTTTAGTGTTTTTTGGTGGTCAAATAATGACAGAATAATAATTAGAAGAGATGTTAAAATGTAGATCATATTTTATCCTTTCCTTTTGATTTTTCATTTATTCAAAAATATTTTAATAAACAGTTTATATATTTCTACTAAAACTAAATAAGCCCTTTGAAAATGAATAAAAAATTCATAAAATATTATTAGAATCAAACAATCATTAATTTTGTTCAGATCAGTAGTGTTAATTTATATTATAAAGGAAAGTAGAAGGGAGATAAAGATGAAAAAACAGATTAAAATGCAGAGGAATTTTTTGAAAGCTGAAAAATGGATTAAGTGGGATGATTTAGATCGGGATCAAAAAAAAGGTGTTTCAGCTCCTCCGATGACAAAAGACTATCCAGAAGATGCGGAATTGATTGATTTAATTCCATATGATCAATTAAAAGTGGGAGATAGTTCGCTAAAAAAAATAATGAAGCAGCGGAAAAGCCGCAGAAAATATTCTGATCAAAAGCTGAGTTTAGAAGAACTATCATTTTTGCTCTGGTCAACACAGGCAGTTAAGGAAAACAGGAATAAGAGAGCTGTTCCATCAGCAGGGGACAGACATCCTTTTGAAACATATTTGTATATCAATAAAGTTGAAAATTTAAATAAAGGAATCTACCGGTATCTACCTGTAGAACATAAGCTGATTTTCATCTACAATGAAGATGATTTAAATGTAAAAATAGCAGAAGCCTGCCGCAAGCAGAAGTTTATTGCAGATAGTGCAGTAATATTTATCTGGACAGCTGTTCCGTACAGGTCGGAATGGAGATATGATGTGCTGGCCCATAAAATGATTGCACTTGATGCCGGTCATCTATGTCAGAATTTATATCTTGCTTCAGAGTCAGTTGGAGCAGGTACATGTGCTATCGGTGCTTATTATCAGCAGCAGGTAGATGCATTTTTAGATATTGATGGAGAAGAAGAATTTGTAATCTATCTTGCTTCAGTTGGTAAGATTGAATGAAAAACCTGTAAAAGGAAGATAATATTACAGTATTATCTGAATAAATCTAAATATTAGATATATTTCGTAAAAAGAAAGAAGTGAGTAGATGCTAAAAAAAGTTCTGTCAGAATTAGCTGTTAAGTTAAATAAAAAAAATATCAGGTGGGGTGTTGGTGCATCAGTAATGCTCAATTATTATGGGCTGGTTGATTCTCCCAATGATATTGACATTATAGTCAGTAGTGATGACAGCAGTAAAGCTGATAAAATTTTGAGATCTACTGGTGAGAAAAACTTCAGCAGTGATCTGGAAATATATAAATCTGACTTTTTTGCTAATTACAGTGTCAATGGTGTTGAGGTCGATTTAATTGCCGGATTTTCTATTAAACAGAACAGCAGTTATTTTAAATATGATTTCGATAAAAACTCTATCACAGAAATGTGGAATTTAGAAAGTGTAGAAATACCTGTAGCTGCTATTGAAGACTGGTATATACTTTATCAATTGATGCCGAACAGAGAAGAAAAAGTTATGCTTATTGAAGATTATTTTTTACAGGAGGGGAGCTGCAGGGTCGATCTTCTTCAGAAAAATATTCTAAAACTCAAAAATGATAAAGCGTCAAAGAGGACAAAAAAACTGATAGATAGGCTAAAATCTTAGAGGAGGTATTTTTTTATGAAGAGAATAGGACTTATAGGTGGAATGAGCTGGGAATCATCTTTAGAATATTACAGAATAATCAATGAAGAAGTAAAAAAGAAACTTGGATCTTCACATTCTGCCGATTTAGTGATGTATTCCTTTGACTTTGCAGAAGTGGAAAAACTTCAGCACGAAAACAAATGGGATGAACTGACTGAGATAATGATAGATAAGGCAAAGTTATTAAAAAATGCCGGTGCAGAAGTAATAGCGATATGTACAAATACTATGCATAAAATGGCTGGAGAAATAGAAGAAAATACGGAACTGCCCCTAATACATATAGCTGATTCTGCTGCAGCAGAGATGGAGAAAAAGGATATAAAAAAAGCGGCTCTTTTAGGTACAAAATTCACAATGGAAGAAGATTTTTACAGAGATAGAATAAGTAAATATGGAATTGAAATTATAATTCCAGATAAAAAACAGAGAGAGGTTATTCATAATACAATATACAGTGAACTTATTTCTGGAGTAATTAAGGATAGTTCACGCAAAAAATTTGTTGAGATTATAGAATCACTGCAGAAAAAAGGAGCAGAAGGAGTAGTTTTAGGCTGTACTGAAATACCTCTGCTGATAAAAAATAATGACAGTCCAATTGAAGTTTTTGATACAACATATTTACATGCTAAGAATATTGTGAATTTTTCTTTAGATATTTCCAATAAGATCAAATAAAAAAAGTTTTTGGGGTTAATTACAGTATTTTTGCCTAAAAACCCTTATAATCTGCTTAAATAGGTTTTCAGAGGCTTAATTTTTTGTTATAATTATAAGAGGATATATTTTATATTCTTAAAAGTCTTTCTTAATAGTACTAACTTTTTGTTTAATCAATTAACCTATAACTATCAATTAACCTATAACTATTTGTAAAGCTGAAAATAAAAAGTGTATGCAAAAAAATTTGATATTCCTCTAGCCGTTTCCAGTTAAATAAAAAATTGTGTGAAAATTTTCATCTATTAAATTAATTAAAAAGTAAAAACATCTATTGGTAAAAAAGACAATAAAGTTTTAAATAAAATTTAAATGAAGCAGTGAATAGAACAAATAAATTAATTTGGGGGAAATTACATTGAAAAAAGGTCAGCGCTTAATTGTTTTTTTAATTATATTTTTAACAATGGGTTTATCAGCCTACACTAATTCTATGGCTTTTAATAATTATTATGGTGGAAGATACCCTCTAGAAAATAGGAATAACGACAGCAGTACAAATAGAGCTGAAAGACCCCAAATAAAAAAAGACAATAGACCTGTTGAACAAGATAAAAATATTGATAAAAAAAATTATACTGAAAATGATAATGATTTTATTAATACAGATAAAGCATTTACTAAACCACCTGAAATTGAAAGTGATTTAGGTGATGATCTAAAAAAAATGGACAGAGAAAAAAATATTAACTTATCACCTGAAAGACCGGAAATTGGAGAAAAAGAAAAAGTTTTTAAAACTTCTGGAAAACCAGATTTAATAGACAAAATGAAGATACATACTGTAAAAAGAGGAGAAACTCTCTGGGATATTGCACATAAATATAATATAAATATTGATACATTAATTGGTGCAAATGATATTGCAAATATGAACAGTATCAAGCCTGGTCAGGAATTAAAAATCTTACCGGTTAAAGGAATACTTTATAGAGTTTCACCAGGAGAAAGTATGTCTGAAGTTGCATCTAAATTTAATATAAGTTTAAAAAAGATAATTGAAGATAATAACATAGAAAATCCAAACAGAGTCGAAATTGATAAACTATTAGTTTTAAGAGGTGCTGTACCGGAATTCAGCTACAGAGATCGACTGGAGAAAAAATTTATTAAACCGATTAATACAAGGATAACTTCATATTATGGTATGCGCTGGGGCAGGATGCATGAAGGTATTGATTTTGCAGCTCCAATGGGAACTCCAATAAAAGCAGTTTCTTCAGGTCGGGTTGTATACAGCGGCTGGGCCACAGGGTATGGCTACTGTGTTATAATCGAACATCAAAAAGGTCTGAGAACCCTATATGCACATAATTCTAAACTTCTTGTACGGGTTGGAGAACGAGTAGGAAGAGGAGAAATAATTTCTAAGTCAGGAAATACTGGAAATTCCACCGGTCCACATCTTCATTTTGAAGTTCAGGTTAATGGACGGCCTGCCAATCCATTAAATTATTTAAATTGAAGCATAATAAGTATAAGTATGGTTTTTGCCCTAATTTTTTTCAGCATCTGTTAGTATATTTTATTATGGCATATTAAAAATTAACATCTCTGTATTAAATCCAATTGAATATTATTGACTAAAAATAAATTCTCTGCTGTAAAGGGCAGAGGATTTTTAATTTGTTGTAACCTGGCAGTATTTTTGAAAAATATTTAAATAGACTTGACAGTAGAAACAATTTTAAATATAATAAGTTTAGCAAACATATGAATAATTGTTCAAATATAGTTATAAAAATTTATGGAGGGCGAAAAATGGGGACTAATCTTCAGATGGACAAAAAAACAGAAGAAAAAGTTGAAGCCAAAAAAAGAAAAGAGCAGTTTGAACTGGAGGGACTAAATTGTTCCAACTGTGCTTTGAAGATAGAAGATGAGGTAACAAAAATAGAAGGACTGGATAATGTTAAATTAAATTTTGCCACTTCTACAATAGATGTTGAAGGTGATGAAAATCTTTTAGAAGATGTGGAAAAGGAAATTCAGTCTATTTCTAATCGAATTGAACCAGGAGTAAAGGTTAAAAAAAGAAATAAAGGTAAAAATCAGAAAAGTAATAGCTTAGAAGAAAATAAAGATAGTTTATCAAATGATTTTTTAAGTAAAAATTGGAAGATAGTTTTAGGGTGTATCTTCTTTGCCGCTGCCCTGGTGACAGGATATATTGATTTGATTAATTTTTCTCGACCAGATTTAATTTCTCTATTCTTTTTTGTAACAGCTTATTTCCTTATTGGTTGGCCTGTAATCAATGCAGCTTTAAAAAATATAGGCAGAGGACAGATTTTTGATGAAAACTTTTTAATGCTGATAGCCACTGTAGGAGCTTTTTCTATTAGAGAATATCCTGAAGCTGTTGCTGTTATGCTTTTTTATATGATCGGAGAACTTTTTCAGGATAGAGCAGTTAATCAATCGCGCCGTTCTATTAAAGACTTGATGAATATAAGAGCTGATTATGCAAATGTTGTTGTTGATGACAGTATTATACAGGTAAATCCAGAAGATATAGAACCTGGAGACCATATAGTTATAAAACCGGGAGAAAAAGTTCCACTTGATGGAAAAATAATTTCTGGTTCTTCCAGTATGGATACTTCGGCTTTAACTGGTGAATCATATCCGCGCAGTGCAGAGATAGGTGATGAAGTATTAAGCGGAATGGTAAATCTGAAAGGTCTTTTGAAGGTTAAGGTTACAAAAGAGTACAGTGATTCTACTGTGAAAAAAATACTTGATCTGGTTGAAAATGCCAGTTCCAAAAAAGCTTCCACTGAAAAATTCATAACAAAATTTTCTCGTTATTACACCCCTTTTGTTGTATTTTCCGCTCTAATGGTAGCAGTAATTCCACCATTATTTTTAGGAGGCAGCTTTTCTGAATGGTTTTATAGATCGCTTATTTTTCTGGTAGTTTCCTGTCCATGTGCTCTGGTCGTATCTATTCCCCTTGGCTTTTTTGGTGGAATCGGACTGGCTTCCAAAAAAGGAATACTGGTTAAAGGTGGCAACTTTTTAGAAGCATTGAATAATGTTGATAAAGTTGTATTTGATAAAACTGGAACTCTTACTAAAGGGAGTTTTAGTGTAGTTGATATTATACCTGCAGATGGGTATAATAAGAAATATATTCTTAAAACTGCAGCAGAGGCAGAACAGTTTTCTAATCATCCAATAGCTAAATCTATTCTGGACGCATATGGGGAAAAAGAAAATCTGCTAAATGATGCTGAATTTGAAGAGATATCCGGGGCAGGTATTAAAGCAGAATTTGATAATAAAATAGTTATGGCAGGTAATGAAAAACTTATGAATCAATTTTCTATAGATTTTAAAGAAGTTTTGGAAGAAGGTACAGTTATTTATCTTGCTGAAAATGATCAATTTATTGGCCATATTCTAATAAATGATGTTTTAAAAGAAGATGCTGAAAAAACTGTAAAAGAACTAAAGAGTATGAACATAAAAGTATCTATGTTGTCTGGAGACCGCAAACTTGCTGCTGCTCAAATAGCTGAAAAGCTTTCCCTGGATAGTTATTATTCAGAACTGCTGCCAGGAGAAAAAGTTAAAAAAATAGAAGAGCTTTTAGATAATAAAGGTAAATTAATTTTTGTGGGAGATGGAATAAATGATGCACCGGTTTTAGCAAGATCAGATATTGGTGTTGCAATGGGAGCTTTGGGATCTGATGCAGCTATAGAAGCAGCCGATATTGTTTTAATGACAGATGAACCTTCTAAAATTCTTACTGCAGTCAATATTGCCAGGAAGACGAAAAAAATTGTCTGGCAGAATATATATATGGCTCTGGGAGTAAAAGGTATAGTCATGATTCTTGGTGCATTTGGATCTGCAACAATGTGGGAAGCAGTATTTGCTGATGTAGGAGTTGCACTGCTGGCTGTATTTAATGTTATGCGTATTTTAAAATCTGATTAATGGAGTGTTAAAAATGATTGAACAGCAAAAATACTGTGATGTATGTGAAGTTTTTAATCCAGATAACAGTGTGGTAGAAATGATGAAAGAAAAGAAGCTGGATGATGATGTAATCTACGAATTATCAGAACTTTTTAAGACAATGGGTGATCCAACCAGAATTAAAATTTTATATGCTCTTAAAGAAAGAGAACTGTGTGTATGTGACCTGTCCGAACTTTTAAATATGTCTTCTTCTGCTATATCTCACCAGTTGAGAATTTTAAGAAATAATAAACTGGTTAAGTTTAGAAAAGAAGGACGTTCAGTATATTATTCTCTGGATGATGACCATGTGATATGTCTGTTTGGACAGGGCCTGCAGCATGTACTGGAAGATAGATAATTTTTATATTTTTAAAAATGCAGAAAAATCCAAAAAATTATAATTAAAAAGAAGGAAAATATTAAATCACATTGAATATATTAATTAACATTAAATATTTTAATTAAGGAGTCTGATGTATGGATAAAATAGAACTGAGTAAGGTCGATACGATATTGGATGATCACAGAGGGAAAAAGGATAGTTTGATTACCGTACTCCAGAAATCTCAGAATGAATTAGGATATCTGTCAAAAGATACACAAAAATATATAGCAGATGAAATGAAAATACCTTACAGCAAATTGTATGGAGTGGTAACTTTTTATTCACAGTTTCACCAAAAACCGCGCGGAAAATATATTGTTAGAGTTTGTGAAGGAACCGCCTGTCATGTAAGAGGTGGTGATAAGGTCCTCGAAGCCCTTAAAGATGAACTTGGTGTGGACAGGGGAGAAACCACTAAAGACCTACTCTTTACTCTGGAACCGGTGGCCTGTCTTGGGGCCTGTGGACTTGCACCGGTTGTAATGATTAATGATGAAAGTTATGGGAGAATGACCCCTGAATCAATAGTAGAAGTTATTAATGAGTATAGAAACAAGAATTGAGAAATATATCACTAATAAACCCCATGTGGGGTTTATATTTATTTGGAGGTGTAATTAATGAAATCTTTTTCTGAATTAAAAGAATATCAGAATGAAATTTCTGAAAAGAAAAAAAATAATCAAAAAATTGACGATAAACCTGAGATAATAATAGGTATGGGAACCTGTGGTATTGCAGCAGGCGCAAAAAAAATACGCAATGCAGTTGTGGATGTAGTTAAAGAAAAAAATCTGGATGTCAAAATAACAGAAACCGGCTGTATCGGTATGTGTGAAAAAGAACCACTGATGGATATAAAAATGCCCGGTATGGAGAGAGTTACATATGGTGAGATTGAAGAAAGTGATGTTAAAAGAATAATTAACAAACATGTATTTGAGAAAAAAATAGTTAAAGAATTTGCAATTGCTAGAATTTTAGAATAATTGTGAGGAAGGATAGATTTGATGAAAGAATATACTGCTATAAAGGAATTACCATATTATGAAGAGTTAGATTTTTATAAAAAACAAAAGAGAATAGTACTGCAAAACTGTGGTTTAATTGATCCAGAAAAAATAGATGATTATATAGAAAAAAAGGGTTATCAGGCTGCTGCGAAAGCAATAACGCAGATGAAAAGTAAGGAAATAATAGAAGAAGTTAAAAAATCTGGTCTCCGCGGCCGTGGAGGTGGAGGATTTCCAACTGGACTAAAATGGCAGTTTGCAAAAGATGCAGAAGGTGAGAAAAAGTATATAGTATGTAATGCAGATGAAGGAGATCCAGGAGCATTTATGGACCGCAGTTTGCTGGAAGGGGACCCACATAAACTTCTGGAAGGTATGATGATAGCTGCTTATGCTATTGATGCTGATGAAGGATATATTTACGTCAGAGCAGAATATCCTCTAGCGATTAGAAGATTAAAAAAAGCTATTTCTCAGGCAGAAGAGCTGGGCCTACTTGGAGAAAACATTTTTGGAACTGAGTTTAATTTTAAAATTCATATTAAGGAAGGTGCCGGAGCTTTTGTATGTGGAGAAGAAACTGCACTTATGGCATCAATAGAAGGTAAGAGGGGAACTCCAACTTCCAGACCACCTTATCCGGCTCAGAGTGGTTTATGGGGCAAGCCGACTAATATAAACAATGTTGAAACATATGCTAATATTCCCTTTATTATTGATAATGGGGCAGAAGAATTCAATAAATTTGGTACAGAAAACAGCAGTGGCACAAAAGTTTTTGCTTTAACCGGTAAAATAAAAAACACCGGTCTGGTAGAAGTTCCTATGGGATTGAGTTTAAGAGATATAATTTACGATATTGGTGGTGGAATTACTGATGATAAAGGATTCAAAGCTGTTCAAACCGGTGGACCTTCAGGAGGATGTATTCCTGCTGAACAGCTGGATCTTAAAATAGATTATGATTCTTTAAAAGAAATTGGGGCAATGATGGGTTCAGGTGGAATGGTTGTAATGGACGAAGATACCTGTATGGTAGATGTGGCTCGGTTTTTTCTAACATTTACTCAATCTGAATCATGTGGAAAATGTACGCCCTGCCGACTTGGAACAAAGAGAATGCTGGAAATACTTGAGAGGATTACAGAAGGTGAAGGTAAAAAAGGTGATATTGAGAAGCTTGAACAGCTGGGAAAAGTTATTAAGGAAGCTTCTCTATGTGGACTGGGCCAGACTGCTCCCAATCCAGTATTGACTACAATTAAATATTTTAGAGACGAATATGAAGCACACATAAATGATAAAAAATGTCCGGCAGGACAATGTGATGCACTCAAAGGAAGTTATGTTATTGATGAAGATCACTGTATCGGCTGTGGACAGTGCAAAACAGTATGTCCGGCTGATGCAATAACGGGAAAAAAACAGAAAGCCCATACTATAGATCCGGAGGCCTGTATCAGCTGTGGTGCATGTGCAGAAGTTTGTCCAGTTAATGCAATTTCTAATTGAAGGAGGAGTTCAAAAATTGAAAGAGATAATAATTGATGGAAATAGTTATAAATTCGACCCCGGTCATACTGTTTTAGAAGTTGCCAGGGGAAATGATATTGATATTCCAACACTCTGTTATAGTGAACATTTAAGTATAACAGGTGCATGTAGGATGTGTCTTGTAGAAAATAAAGAAAACGGCAGTTTGGAGACAGCCTGTACACTCCCAGCCAGAGATGGACTGGAAGTAGAAACCGATAATGATAAAATTTATGACGCCAGAAAAACAGTGCTTGATTTAATTTTATCAGATCACCCAATGACCTGTATGACATGTGAAGCCAATGGTGACTGTCAGCTGCAGGATCTTGCCTATCAATTTGATATAGAAGAATCATCTTATGGAAGTAAAAAAGAAGATAGATTTGAACTGGAGGAAAGAAACTCCTTTATAGTGTATGATCCAGATAAATGTATTCTCTGTGGAAAATGTGTTAGAGCAGATAGTGAACTACAGTGTTCTGATGCAATAGAATTCAGTGAAAGAGGATTTAAAACAAAAGTTGCAGCAGCTTTTGATGAAGGACTGGGAGGAGAGGATTCCAGCTGTGTTTTCTGTGGACTGTGTGTAGAAAATTGTCCAACCGCAGCTCTTTCCTATAAGCCTGCCAGAAAAAAAGGCCGTGAGTATGAACTCAGGAAACAGCGGACAACATGTGGTTATTGTGGAGTTGGCTGTCAGGTAGAGTTAAATATTAAGGGGAATGAAGTAATAAAGGTTGATTCTGTTTATGATGATACTGCTCCAAATCCAGATGGTGAGATGTGTGTTAAAGGAAGATTTGCCTATGGATTTATTGATAGCCCTGACAGATTAAAGTATCCTCTTATAAAAAAAGATGGAGAATTTGTAGAAAGCAGCTGGGATGAGGCTCTAGATTATATTGCTGATAATTTAAGCAGGATAAGAGATGAACATGGTGGTAGAGAGATTGGAGCACTGAGTTCTGCCCGCTGTACAAATGAAGAGAATTACATTATGCAGAAATTTATGAGAGCAGTGATGAAAACCAATAGTGTAGAACACTGTGCTCGGTTGTGACACTCCTCTACTGTGGCTGGTCTAGCCAAAAGTTTTGGTAGTGGAGCAATGACAAATTCTATTGATGAAATTGCCGGTAATGATCTTATTTTTGTAATTGGTTCTAATCCTACAGAAAATCACCCGGTAATCGGAGCAAAAATGAAAAGAACAGTAAAAAATGGAACTAAATTGATTGTAGCTGACCCACGCCGAATTGAACTAGCTGAATATGCAGATATAGTTATTCAGCAGAAGCCGGGTACCGATATAGCACTGTTAAATTCTATGATGAATGTAATAATTGAAGAAGGCCTGGAAGATACTGAATTTATTGAAGAACATACTGAAAATTATGAAGAGCTAAAAAAGATTGTTAGCTTTTATCCACCGGAAAAGGCAGAAGAAATTACTGGTGTTCCTGCTGACACAATAAGAGAAGCAGCCCGATTATATGCTTCTCAGGATAAATCAGCTATTTACTATGCAATGGGTATTACACAGCACAAATCCGGAACAGAAAATGTAACATCTATTACATCACTGGCAATGCTGACTGGAAATGTAGGACGAAAATCAACCGGGGTGAACCCTTTAAGAGGTCAGAGCAATGTTCAGGGAGCATGTGACCTTGGAGCACTGGCAAATGTTTATCCAGGCTATCAGTCAGTGACTGATCCAGATATGAAAGATAAGTTTGAAAAAGCCTGGGGAGTTGAAGGCCTTTCTGATGAAGTAGGTTTAACAGTAGTAGAAATGTTCAGAGCAATTGATGAAAATAAAATTAAAGCTCTTTATATTATGGGAGAAAACCCTGCTTTATCAGATCCGGACCAGGGACATATAGAAGCAGCGTTAGAAAAGGTGGAATTTCTTGTTGTACAGGATATTTTCATGACAGAAACTGCTGAATATGCAGATGTTGTTTTACCAGCTGCCTGTTTTGCCGAAAAAAATGGTACATTTACAAATACAGACCGCAGAATACAGAAAGTAAACAAAGCTGTAGAAGCTCCAGGAGAGGCAAAAGCAGACTGGGAGATTATCTGTGAACTTTCCAATAAAATGGGATATGAAATGGATTATAATTCTACTGAGGAAATAATGGAAGAAATAGCTGAATTAACTCCTATCTATGGAGGAGTACATTATGACCGCCTGGATAAAGAGAAAATTCAGTGGCCCTGCAGAGATAGAGAAGATAAGGGTACACAGTATCTTCATAAAGGTGGTTTTATTAGAGGTAAAGGTAAATTTTATCCCTCCCACCATATACCTTCTATTGAAAAGGCAGATGAGGAATATGAATTTATTATGATGACAGGAAGAATGCTCTATCATTACCATACAGGTACAATGACCAGGAATTCTCAACCTATTGATGAACATGTACCAGATGCTTATGTAGAAATTAATGCAGAAGATGCAGAAAAAATGGGAATTAAAAATGGAGATAGAGTAAAGATCGGCTCGCGCCGGGGAGAAATCGAAACAAATGCTGAAATAGTTGAAACAGTTCAGCCAGGACAGATATTTATGCCTTTCCATTTTGCTGAAAGTCCTGCCAATCGCTTAACAATGGATGAGCTGGATCCGGAAGCTAAAATTCCTGAATTAAAGGTAACAGCAGTAAAATTACAAAAGACATAAGAAAAATATAACTATAATAGATTGGGGCAGCACTATTCTGGCTGTCCTAATTCTGTTTTTATCTAAAAAATATGGTATAATAAAAATTAAATCACTAAATACTCTATCGTTAAATTTCCAACTAAAAACAGTTATATATTAACTTAAAAGTTGAGTGACATATAATTAATTTTGGGATGTGAATTGATATTGAAGATAAATGCTATTTTGCTTGCTGGAGGAGAAAGCAGCCGCTATGGAGAAAACAAAGCCCTCCTCAGCTTTAAAAATAAGCCGCTAATTGAATATGTGTATAACAAATTAGACAGTCACTTTGATAATGTTATTATTATTGGTCCTCCAAAAACTTATAGCTTTATTGCAGGTGCAGAAATTAGGGAGGATATTATAAAAAATAAAGGGCCGCTGGGCGGACTTTACACAGGATTGTATTATTCCAGTACAGAATATAATTTTTTGGCTGGATGTGATATGCCATTTTTGGATGATGACTATTTTTCCTTTTTAGAAAAAAAACTACAGAAAGAATTAGTTCAAAATAAATATGAAATTCTGGTTTCAGAATATAATGGTTATTTAGAACCTCTGGCAGCAATTTATAGCAAAAATCTTCTGGATAAAATAAAGGCCAGCCTTTTCAGCAGTGAGCTAAAAATAAAATCAATTTATAATAAAAGCAGAATAAAAATTATTAAAGAAGAAGAACTTGACAGTTTTTTTAATCTCAAAAAATTATTTTTTAATATAAATTATCCTCAGGATAAAAAAGCAGCTGAGAATTTTTTAGATATCAATTAGCTTAGTAGTTTATAATGCTGTTAAGTAAAATACAAAAAATATGGAAACTATCAGCAGCTGAACTTGACATTTGAGCGCTGAATACTGTATTATAAAAACAATACTAAAAAATATAATTAAAGACTGTGACGGGGAGGAGTAGTTTTAACTTATCCAAAAGAGAGCGGAATTCGTCGGCTGAAAGATTCTGCAGGGTAATAAAATGAATGTCGCCTCTGAGTTGATTACATGAAATCAGTAGTGTAATTCGGTAAAAATAATTATCGTTAACAAAAGGAGAGCTGTCAGGCAGCATTTTTTGCCGGCAGAATTAAGGTGGTAACGCGAAAAGACTCTTTCGTCCTTAAGTGGATGAAGGAGTTTTTTTAGTTTAAATATTTTTAGGAGGTAGAGAAATGGAAAATTTAGAAAAAACATATGATCCAGCAAAAGCTGAAGATAGGTGGTATAATTACTGGATGGAAAATAATTATTTTGCGCCAGCAGAAGATCCTGAGGGAGAAATGGATACTTTTAGTATAGTTATGCCTCCCCCAAATATTACCGGACAGCTGCATATGGGCCATGCACTGGACAACACACTGCAGGATATTTTAACCCGCTGGAAAAGGATGCATGGTTATCGCGCTCTCTGGCTGCCCGGGACAGATCATGCTAGTATAGCAACCGAAGTAAAGGTTGTTGACAAGCTGAAAAGTGAAGGGATAGAGAAAGATGAAGTCGGCAGAGAAGGATTTTTAGAAAAGGCATGGGAGTGGAAAGAAGAGTATGGAGATCAAATAACAAATCAGCTTAAAAAACTGGGTTCATCCTGTGACTGGAGCAGAGAAAGATTTACAATGGATGAAGGCTGTTCTGAAGCTGTTAAAGAAGTTTTTATAAAATTATATGAAAAAGAATTGATTTATCAGGGTGATTATATAGTTAACTGGTGCCCCAGCTGTCATACTACACTTTCTGATATTGAAGTTGAACATGAAGAAAAAGAAGGTAAATTTTATCATATAAAATATCCATATAAAGATAGAGAAGGATTTATTACTGTTGCTACTACAAGACCTGAGACAATGCTGGGAGATACAGCTATTGCCGTACATCCTTCTGATGAGAGATATAAAGATCTTATTGGAGAAAAAGTTATCCTCCCACTGATGGATAGAGAAATAGAAATAATTGCAGATGAATATGTAGATAGTGAATTTGGGACAGGTATGGTTAAAGTAACACCTGCTCATGATCCTAATGACTTTGAAATAGGCAGACGTCATGACCTGGAAGTTATTAAAGTAATTGATGAAGATGCAAATATGTCGGAGAATGCAGGTAAATATGCTGGTCTTGACCGCTATGAGTGCCGCAAAAAAGTTATTGAAGATCTGACAGAATTAGGATTACTTATTAAAACAGAAGATCATGTGCACAATGTGGGAGAATGCTACCGCTGTGACACTGTAATTGAACCACTTGTTTCCAAACAGTGGTTTGTAAAAATGAAACCACTTGCAGAACCAGCCATTGAAGCCGTTAAAGATGGTACAATTAAATTTGTTCCTGAGAGATTCAGCAAAGTTTATATGAATTGGATGGAAAATATTCGAGACTGGTGTATTTCTCGTCAGCTCTGGTGGGGACACAGAATTCCTGTCTGGTACTGTAATAACTGTGGTGAAGTAATTGTTGCTAGAGAAGAACCGGATGAATGTCCATCCTGTCAGAGCAGTAATTTAAAGCAGGATGAAGATGTACTAGATACATGGTTTTCTTCAGCACTATGGCCTTTTTCTACACTTGGTTGGCCTGAGAGTACTGATGATTTGAGGAGCTTTTATCCAACAGATGTTCTTGTTACAGGAAGAGATATTATTTTCTTCTGGGTGGCAAGAATGATTTTTATGGGTCTTGAATTTATGGATCAAGAACCATTTACCGATGTTTATATACACGGCCTTATTAGAGATTCACAGGGTAGAAAAATGAGTAAATCACTGGGCAATGGAATTGACCCACTAGAAATTGTAGAGAAATATGGTGCTGATGCTTTGAGATTTACTTTAATTACCGGTAATACCCCGGGTAATGATATGCGTTTTAGAGAAGAAAGACTGGAAGCCAGCCGTAATTTTGCCAATAAAATTTGGAATGCATCAAGATTTATTTTAATGAATATGGAAGATTTTGAACTAGATCAAGTGGAAGAAAATGATTTAAAGCCCACACTTGCAGACCGCTGGATTGAAAGCAGATTAAATACAGTGGCTAATGAAATTGATGAAGCTTTAGAAAATTATAATTTTGGAGAAATGGCAGGCAGTCTATATGACTTTATCTGGAATGAATTCTGTGACTGGTATATTGAACTAATTAAAGCCAGACTCTATCAGGATGAGGATCCAGATGCAAAGCTGACAGCACAGTATTATGGTTTAACTGTTCTGGAAAAAATACTGCGTCTGCTTCATCCGGTAATGCCTTTTATTACTGAAGAGATATGGCAGAAACTCCCGGGAACTGATGGCAGTATTATGAACTCTGACTGGCCAGAAAAAACAGAATCTGATACAGATATAGTTTCTGAGGAAAAAATGCAACTTATAATGAATGTGATTAAATCGATCAGAAATATTAGAAATGAAATGAAAGTTAATCCCGGGAAAAGGATAAAAGCACTGCTCTCTGCAGGAAGTAAAAAAGCTGAAATTCTGGAAGAGGGGAGAGAATATATTGAGAATCTGGCCCGTATAAAAAATCTTACTATTGAAGGAGAAAATATAGATAAACCGGATAAAGTTTCTACGGCAATAGTTAATGAAGTTGAAGTAATACTTCCTTTAAAAGGAATGATAGATTTAGATAAAGAGCTTAAAAGACTGGAAAAAGAAATTGAAGATGTTGAATTTGAAATTAATCGGGCTAAAGGTAAACTGAACAATGAAGGTTTTGTAAATAAAGCCCCTGAACATCTTGTAGAAGCAGAAAAAAAGAAACTGCAGGAATATAAACAGAAAAAAGAAAAACTGATACAGAGGCTTGGGGAACTTAAAGATTAAATTAAGAAAATAGCAAACAGAGCGTAAAAAAAAGTGGTTTTTTAAACACAATAAATAAAATAATATTTTTATTAAAAATTAACAGCTCCTGACTGATATTTGGGGGCTGTTTTTTCTTTTAATTTTGTGAAATAAAGAACTTTCAAAAATATGCAGGAATCTTATTGAATAATCAGAATATATATAATATAATACAGTCGACAAACGACATTATAAATAATCCTGGAAATGCAGTAAAATAAAAAAAGAAATGAGTGGTTACTTTTGAGTGACTATTATAAGGGAGTTTTATTCGCACTTTTTTCTGCATCCGGTTTCGGTATTGTACCGATAATGGCTATATTTGCCTATAATGGAGGAGTAGGAGTGTTCACACTGCTCTTCAGCCGATTTTTACTCGCTTCTTTGATCTTATTTGTATTTATTTTTTTTAGGAAAAAGAAAATAAATTTAGATTTAAAAAATACACTGCTTTTATTTATACAGGGTGGAGTAATTTATGCTTTATTTAGTATGCTGTATTTTACATCTGTCAAGATAATATCTCCTTCTCTGGCAGTTTTGATCTTTTATACATATCCTATAATTGTTGCAGTTTTATCTTTTATACTTGAAGGAGAAAAGATAAATGCAAAAATAATAATCTCTATAATAATATCATTTGTCGGTCTGGTTTTACTGCTGGAGGGACAGTTTCAGGATGTAGATAAAGCCGGAATACTTATGGCTGCTGGTGCTGCTGTAAGTTATGGAATTTATACTATATATGGCAGCAGAATGCTGAAAAAAGTTTCTCTTATGGTAACAACTGCTTTTGTAAGTCTATTTGCTGGTATTTCATTTTTTGTAATAGGTTTAATTACAGACAGGCTGCATTTTCAATTTGAGAGCATTAGCTGGATTTTCATTATCATAATAACCTTTATAACTGCAGGTGGATTTCTAGCATTTTTTGCAGGAGTAAAATTAATCAAGCCAACTTTTGTTTCTATTTTAAGTATGATAGAGCCAATTGTAACTATAATTTTATCGGTGATTTTGTTTTCAGATAAATTTTCTTTCGTACAGGCAGTGGGAATTATCCTTGTTCTGTCAGGAGCTTCATTGATTTTTATAAAGAAAAATATTTTGAAAAATATTAAATTTTCAAAAAAATAAGAAGGAATATTTTAAAACATGTTGAATATAAACCATAGAGACGATTGTCGACAAACGACAAAATATAATTAAAAATATTGAATTAGAAGGCAATAAACTTTTTTAAATAGATTTTTAATGAATATTTAAATTACATATGAACTTAAACATATTTAAGGTGGTGATAAATTAGCTAAATATTAGGTCAAAAGCAGAGTTTTTTCTAAAAATTTGCTGTATTAATTATCACGTGTTCTGAAAAAGTACAATAAACTAATAGGAGGAATACATATGCCCAAGAAAAAGTCAATTTTAGATTTTATGAAGATGAAAGAAGAAGGAGAAAAAGTAGCCTGGATCACAGCCTATGATTTTCCAACAGCTCAATTTGCAGAAAAAGCAGGTATGGACATGATTTTAGTTGGAGATTCACTGGGAATGGTAGTTAAAGGATATAAAGGAACAGTACCAGTAACAATGGATGACTGTATAGCCCACAGTCAGGATGTAAGAAGAGGAGCACCAAATGTATTTACAATAGGAGATATGCCGTTTGGTTCATATCAGAGCTCACCGGAAGCAGCAGTTGATAATGCAGTACGTTTTCTCAAAGAAGCAGATATGGATGCAATTAAGCTTGAAGGTGGAAGAAGAATAGCAGATAAGATAAAAGCGATTTCCGAAGCAGGTATAGTAGTATTCGGCCACATAGGATTAACCCCACAGAGTTCAGGGCAGCTGGGTGGATTTAAAGCACAGGGTTTGACAGTAGATAGTGCTAGAGATCTTATAAAAGATGCAGTGGCCGTAGAAGAAGCAGGAGCCAGGGCAATTTTACTGGAAGCAGTACCACCGGAAGTGACAGAATTTATCACCAAAAAATTAACAATACCTGTATATTCAATCGGAGCAGGTCTACCCTGTGATGGACAGCTTCTAATCTGTGGAGACATGCTGGGAATGTTCCAGGCATTTACACCTAAGTTTGTCAAAAAGTATGCAAATGTGGCAGAAGTAGAGATAAATGCATTTAAGGAATATATAAAAGATGTAAAAGAAGAAAAATTCCCGGATGATGACCATGTATACCATATTAAAGATAGTGTAGAAGATTTTGAAAAGTTGTTTAATGAGTTTAAATAGAAGTCAGCTGTAATAAAAAAAGTTAAAGTAAATCAAGCTGTAAATATATAAATAAAAACCAGGGAGGAATAAAAAGATGGCTTTTAAAGATATGGAAAAGTATTTAAATGATAAGACATCATTTTCAGTAAGAGAAAGATTTGATATACCTGATTCAGACAAAAGATTTGATGGTGGAGCTCACTGTCGAATAGAGATTTCTGGTATAGAAAATGTAGATAATTTAGAAGCAATGATAGATGAAGCTGATAAAAGAGGTGTAACAGTACACAGAGTAATTTCCCTTGTAAAAGGAGCTTCACTGCTTGATGATGCAGAGCTTAAAGAATTTGCTAAGCTGGGTGCAGCACACAATCTTGAACTTCTGGTTAATCCATCAGCAAACAGAGGCTGGGACAATGGTCGCCAGTATGTTACAGATGAAGGTTATGTATCAGGTATGAGATTAAGAGGTCATGATATGGCATACAATTATCTGAGAGAAATTGACCGCTGTCTGGAAGCCGGAATAAGAGGATTTTTAATAACTGATGAAGGTATGCTGAAATTGTTAAATGATATGCGTGATGAGGGATTAATTCCGGAAGAAACCAAGTTTAAGGTATCTGTATTTGCAGGACATGGAACAGCATTTGGCGGCAAACTGCTGCAGGATTTAGGGGCAGACAGCTTTAACCCACTGGCAGATATGACACTGCCGATGCTTGCTTCAATCAGACAGGGTGGAGTAGATATTCCTTTAGATGTATATATGAGTCTTGTAGAATCAATGGGTGGATTCCAGAGATATCACGAAGCTGGAGAAATAGCAAGAATAGCAGCACCTGTATATTTCAAAATTGAGCCGGGACCATCTGAAGAAGTACTATACAATACATGGATAGATGCTCAGAATCCAAATTATGGTAATAACCTGGCAAGACAGAGAGTAAAATTAGCACAGATAATTATGGAATGGGTAGAAAGATCTGACTATGACATTGTAACTAATGATTACAAAGAAGATCTAGCTATTCCTAAGCCATAGATATAGTTTTATTAAAGTGGCCTGGATATTTTGTCTGGGCCATACAGTTTACAATACACAAGGAGGTAATAAAATGGATAATGTATTTGAATCTGCTATGGATTCTCTCCAGAAAGCAGGAAAAATAGCAGATGTTAACCCTAAAGTAATGGAATATTTATCACGACCCAAAAGGATTATAGATTTTTCAATTCCTCTGAAGATGGATGATGGAAGTTTTAAGCTGTTTACAGCATATAGAGTTCATTATAATGATGCACTTGGGCCAACTAGGGATGGAACAAGATTTGTTCCTAATCTGGAAATGGACGAAGTAAAAGCTCTGGCACTATTTATGACAATTAAACATGCAGTGTCGGGTGTACCTGCAGGTGGTGGAAAAGGTGGAATTAAGGTTGATCCATCTAAATTAAGTGAATGGGAATTAGAAAGGCTGACAAGAGGATTTATTAGAAATCTAAAGCCTAAAGGTCCAAATGTTGATATTCCTGGTGCAGATATTGGTACTGATTATAGAACACAGTCCTGGATGCTGGATGAATATGAGCAGATTACTGGAGAACATAATCCACATGCAATCAATGATAAACCTTCAATTATGGGAGGTACAGTCGGTAGTGCTGAAGCAACCGGTCAGGGAATATTCTATGTAACTGAAGCAGCCTGTAAGGATGAAGGAATAGAACTGAAAGGTGCAGAAGTTGTAGTCCAGGGATTTGGTCAGGTTGGCGCCACAATCTCACGTTATCTTTATGATGCAGGTGCAAAAGTTATAGCAGTAAGTGATATTAGCGGTGGTTTTTATAATAAAAATGGTTTAGATATTCCTAAAATGCAGGAATATGTAAAAGAAAACAGAGTATTAGAGGGATATAAAGGTGCAGAAGAAATATCTAACAAAGATATTTTAGAAACAAAATGTGATCTTTTGATTCCTGCTGCAGTGCAGAATGTTATCAATAAAAATAATGCGGATAATATAAAGGCAGAAATGGTTGTAGAGGCTGCAAATGGACCAACAACCCCTGAAGCAGAAGAAATTTTAAACAGCAAAGGAATAAAGGTTATTCCGGATGTTGTTGCAAATGCAGGTGGAGCAATTGTCTGCCATTATGAAAGGATTCAGGGAATAACAGATGATTACTGGGATATGGATGAAGTAGAAAAAAGGTTAAAAAAGCAGATTCTAAATGCTTATGCACAGGCAAGAGCAGCAGAAGAAAAATATGATACTACACCACGTATAGGTGCCTGGATAGTAGCTTTAGAGAAAATTGCACATGCTGTAGAAATGAGAGGCTGGGTATAGAGTAAAGGAGGAAATATATGCTTTTTAGTGAATCAGAATATAAAAGCAGAGTAAAAAAGACTAAAAAAAGAATGGAAAAAGCAGGTATAGATGTTTTAATGTCTACTCATCCTGCAAATATGAATTACCTGACAGGTTATGATGGCTGGTCATTTTATGTACATCAGTGTGTACTGGTTTCATTAGATCAGGAAGAACCTGTTTGGATCGGCAGAAATATGGATGCTAATGCTGCTAAAGTGACAACATATTTGAGCAGTGAGAATATTAGAAATTATGCAGATGATTATGTTCATTCTCCGATAGGAAAACACCCAGTTGATTATATGGTAGATGTAATTGAGGAGAAAGGCTGGGAAGATAAGACAATAGGTCTGGAAATGGATCAATTCTATTTCACCCATAAAACATATGAAATTCTTGCTGAAAATCTGTCTAAAGCAGAATTTAAAGATGCCAATTTACTTGTTGCCATGGTAAGACAGATTAAATCTGCACAGGAAATTGAATTTATGAAAAAAGCCGGTAAAATAGCAGAAAAAGTTATGCAGACCGGTATAGAGTCAGTAGGTGTTGGAGTTAGAGAATGTGATGCTGCAGCAGAAATTTCTAAAGCTCAGATAAGTGGAACAGATGATTTTGGTGGAGATTATCCTGCAATTGTACCACTTATGCCGGCCGGTGATGGTATAGATGCTCCACACTTAACCTGGTCTGATAGAAAATACGAAAAAAATGAACCTATAATTTTAGAATTATCTGGATGTTATAATCGCTATCATGCTCCAATGGCAAGAACAGTATATCTGGGAGAACCTCCGAAAAGAATGAAAGAAATTACTGAAATTGTTGTTGAAGGTCTGGAAGAAACTCTTGACTTTATAAAACCTGGGGTTACATGTGAAGCAGTAGAAGAAAAGTGGAGAAACTCTATTGCAAAAGGTGAACTTGTAGATGCATCTCGTCTGGGTTATTCTTTTGGATTAAACTATCCACCTGACTGGGGAGAACAGACCGCCAGTATGCGTCCTCATGATAAAACTGTTTTAAAAGAAAATATGACATTCCATTTAATACCTATTATCTGGCAGGATGATATAGGGTTTGAAATGAGTTCAGCTATTCGAGTTACTGAGGATGGCTGTGAAGAATTTTATGATTTCCCAAAGAAGTTATTTACCAAATAAAACTTGATTTGTTGTACCTCGCCTGGCAGGCTGTCAGGTGGGGCACAAAATTCACAATAAGGCAGGATTTTGAAGATTATTATAGAATAATTATATTAGCGATTGACAGATCGGTAACCTGTAGGTAACTTGTAAAAAATTATTCTATAATAAAGAAGATTGCTGGGGGATAAAAATGGATATTAAGGAACGTTTTTCACACAGCAGCTTAAGTAATATGGTTGTTCAATATCTTAAAGAAGAGATATTTCTGGAAAATTATAAAGAAGGAGACCGTATTCTTGAAGCGCAGATAGCAGAAGAGCTTGATATTAGTAGAGCTCCAGTAAGAGAAGCTATCAAAGAATTGGAAAATCAGGGTCTGGTTGAAACAATTCCAAGAAAAGGTTCATTTGTAATTCAGTTAAGTCAAAAAGATATACAGGAACTTTTTAATATCAGAATAATGCTGGAAAATAGACTATTAGAAAAAATAATTAATGAAGATTTACTGGATGAAAAAGATTTTGATTATCTTGAAGGACTTGTTCAGGACATGATTAAAACTGCAGAAAGTACTGAAGATGAAAACAGAAAAGTTCTTGAAGTTAACAAAAGAGATGTTGCTTTTCATCATCATTTGTGGAAAAAATCAGAAAGCAAATGGACAATAAAAATACTGACCGGTCTGTATTTTCAGCTTCAGCTGGCAATGCTGATAGATGCCAAAAAAGAAGAGAATTTGGTTCAATCAGCTAAGCAACATTTTAATATAATCAAATCCTTAAAAGAAAAAGACTGTAAAAAGGCAAAAGAATCTTTAAGAAATCATATTATAACCCTTTCTCAGAAAGTTGAAAGCTGCAGCTGAGGGTTGTCTTTTTTTAAAAATATTTGTCGACATTATACAAACGACATGTATTTCACAAACTTTTCAAATATTCACATAAATATTGAAAAATATGATTTTAAATTTGATCTTTATAGAAACAAATTAAATATTGAGAATTAGAATAATATTAAAATTATTGAATATATTCAGGAGGTTAAAAAATGGATAAAGAAATTATTTATACAGAAAATGCACCGGAACCTGGAAATTATTCACAGGCAGTTAAATTTGGAGATTTAATTTTTGTATCAGGGCAAACAGCTGATGATCCCGAAACCGGAAAACCAGTTCACGGAACAGTGGCAGAGCAAACCGAGCTAATTTTAACAAATACTAAAAATATTCTTGAAGCTGCAGGTTCAAGTATGGAAAAAGTATTAAAGGTAAATGTTTATATTTCAGATATGAAGTATAAAAAAGAAATGGATGAGGTATATAAAACATTTTTTGGAAATAACCCACCGGCTAGAATAGCAATGGCAGTAAAAGGATTGGATGCTGGTTTGGATGTAGAAATTGATGTTATAGCTAAAGCTTAAACATTTTACTGAGGTGAGGGTTAAAAAATGAATTCAAAAAAGTTGGAATTGAAAGATATTTATCTGGCAAAAAATAATGTTTATAAAATAGCACGGAAAACTCCATTATTTAAAAGTATTGATTTATCTAAAAAGCTCAGTAAAGAAATTTATTATAAACTAGAATTTCTTCAGGATACAGGTAGTTTTAAATTAAGAGGAGCCAGCAACTTTGCTTTGAACCTGTCTGAGAATAAATTGAAAAATGGTTTAGTTACATATTCTACCGGAAATCATGGCAGAGCAGTTTCTCATGTAGCGAAAGAGCTGGGAATAGATGCTAAAGTATGTCTTTCCAAAAATGTTCCGGAAAATAAAAAAGAGGGAATTAGAAAATCTGGTGGAGATGTTATAGTTTATGGAAATAGTCAGGATGAGGCAAAAATTAAAGCTGATGAGTTAAGAAGTAAAGAAGGACGTTCAGTGGTTCCTCCTTTTGATGATCCATATATTATTGCTGGTCAGGGAACAATTGGAACAGAAATTTTAAATAAAATTCCTGATATAGATAGTATTTTGGTTCCTCTAAGTGGAGGTGGTTTAATAAGTGGTATAGCTTTAGCAGTAAAATCTATAAATCCGGCTTGTAAAGTTTATGGAGTATCAATGGATCGAGGAGCTGCTATGTATGAAAGCATAAAAGCTGATAAAGAAGTAGAAGTTGATGAAGTCGATACTCTAGCTGACAGCTTACAGGGAGGGATTTTACTGGATAATAAATATACTTTTAAAATGGTTAAAAAATATGTTGATGAAATAGTATTAGTCACTGAAGATGAAATCAGTGCAGCTGTGAGGCATATTTTTTATAAGGATCATTTTGTTGTCGAAGGTGCTGCAGCAGTAGGAACAGCGGCACTGCTTTCAGATAAGATTAATAATTCTGGTGAGAAGATAGCAGTAGTTTTAACTGGTAAAAATATTTCAAATGAAGATTTTATGTCAGTTTTAAGCCAACATTAGGAAGGTAAGCCAGTAATGTCTGGTGAAGATTTTTCATATTATTTGCAGGACAAACCAGGTGTTTTTATTTTTCTAGGTATTAGTAATGAAGAAAAAGGAAGTCATTATCCACACCATAACCCAAATTTTGATGTTGATGAAGCAAGATTACATCAGGGTGCAGCTTTACATTCACTTATTGCACTAAATTATTTAAAAGCTTAAATTAAGTAGAAAGGAGCTAAAAATGCCTGTTTTTGAAAAAAAAGAATACAAAAAAAGATTAAAAAAAGTTAAAGAAAAGATGGATAGAGATGGGATTGAGGTCCTGCTTGCCTCACACCCGGCTAATTTAAACTATTTAACCGGTTATGATGGCTGGTCATTTTATGTACATCAGGGTGTGCTGGTTTTTTTGGATAGAGAAGAACCGATCTGGTTTGGACGAGAACAGGACAGTAATGGTGCCAGACTGACAACCTGGCTGAAGGAAGAAAATATCCGCGGGTATCAGGATGATTACGTTCAGTCTCTGACAAAACATCCAATGGATTATATGTCTGATATTCTAAAAGAACTAGGATATGAAGACTGTTATCTTGGGGTTGAAATGGATAATTATTATTTTACCCCACGCTGTCTTAACTCTATAAAAAATAATCTTAATCAGGTTAAGATAAAAGATGCCAATCAATTGGTCCCCCTTGTAAGGCAGATTAAATCTTCACAGGAGCTTAAATATATGCATATGGCTGCAGAGATTGTTGAAAAAACAATGCAGAAAGCAATCGATATAATCGAGCCTGGAGTTAGAGAAGGTGATGCAGCTGCAGAAGTATTTAAGGCTCAGATTAGTGGTACAAAAGAGTTTACCGGAGATTATACTGCAATTGCACCTATAATGCCTTCCGCTGAAAGAACTTCAACTGCTCATTTAACATGGACAGATAGGAAATATCAAAAAGGAGATGTAGTACTGCTGGAACTTGCCGGAAGTAAGAATAAATATCATGCCCCATTATCCAGAACTGTTTACATAGGTAATGTGCCGGAAGATCTGGCAGAAATATCTAAAGTTGTGGTTGATGGACTTAACAAAACACTTGCATTTATTAAACCCGGTATTACCTGTGAAGAGGTGGAAGAAAAATGGAGAGAATCAATTTCTGGAAGTAAAGTTGTTAAAGAATCCAGAGTTGGATATGCCTATGGTTTAAATTATCCTCCTGACTGGGGAGAACATACTGCTAGTTTGCGGCCTGGCGACAAAACAATATTGCAGCCAGGAATGACATTTCACTTTATGCCCGGCATCTGGCTTGATAAATTTGGATTTGAATGCAGTGAACCTTTTGTGGTTACTGAAAATGGCTGTGAAACATTTGTTGATTTTCCCAGAAAATTATTTGTTAAATAAGTTTTAACATATTTTATCTCTGAACGAAAGGATGGTGCAGTAAATGGGATTTTTAGATAAATTAAATGGAGCTATCAAGAGATTAGAAGAGTTCATACTTTCATATGGAGTGCTTGTCATGGCCGCACTAACTATAGTTAATGTTATATCGCGAAACTTTTTTGGATACGGTCTTTCATTTGCAACAGAAATCAATGAGTTTTTAATTGTATTTATTACATTTTTGGGAACCAGTTATGCAGCCAGAAATGGAAGACATATCAGGATGTCTGCTTTATATGATATTACAAATGATAAGTGGAAAAAAATACTTACATTTATGATGACTTTAGGTACAGCTGTAATAATGTATTATATGACTTATTTATCATATATTTATGTAAGACAGGTTTTTGTGTACCAGAGAGTAAGCCCTGTATTGAGAGTACCTCTATTTTTAATCTGGGCCTGGGTTCCGATAGGATTTTTGATGACAGCTCTTCATTATACACTTGCTTTTGTAAAAAATATAATTGAAGACGATGTATGGATTTCATTTGAAGAAAAATCAGAATATGAAGACTTAGAAACTGCTATGAGTGGTGATGATGGTTTAAAATATACAGATAATGAAGAAAATTCGTAGAAATAGGGGGCGTTAATCTAAATGTTAACTTTAATGGTTTCTGTAATGGCGGTACTGCTATTTTTAGGATTTCCCATGATGATACCGCTTCTTGCTGCACCAATTGTAATAATGCATGTTTATTTTCCAGCATTTGATCCCATGATTTTAGTTCAGCAGATGGTTGCTGGCATCCTGCCGGCTTCTCTGATAGCTGTACCAATGTTTATTTTAGCTGCTGATATTATGTCAGCTGGAGAAATGTCAAATAGACTTGTTGATTTTGTTCGAGTATTTGTTGGACATATAAAAGGTGGTATGGCAATCACTACAGCAGCAGCCTGTACAATCTTTGGAGCTATCTCTGGTTCAACTCAGGCTACTGTTGTTGCAATTGGAGGTACAATGCGGCCTCACCTTTTGAGAGGTGGATATGATGATTCATTTACAACAGCTCTGATAATAAATTCAAGTGATATTGCACTTTTAATACCTCCAAGTATTGGTATGATTGTTTATGGAGTTGTTAGTGGTACATCTATTGGAGAATTGTTTATTGCAGGTATTGGACCTGGTTTATTAACACTTTTTATGTTTTCTGTTTATAGTTATATTTATGCCAGAAGAAAGAATATTCCTGCCGCTCCAAAAACAAACTGGTCACAAAGAAAAAAGGCAACAAGAAGGGCACTTATTCCTTTTGGATTTCCAGCCATTATAATTGGCGGTATTTATTCTGGATTTTTTAGTCCTACTGAAGCAGCTGCAGCTTCTGTATTTTATGCAGCAGTAGTAGAGATAGTAATTTATAAAAATTTAAAGATTGGAGATTTGAGAGATATTGCACTTTCAACAGGCCTTGTAACAGGAGTGGTATTTATACTTGTTGGTGCAGGTACCGCATTTTCCTGGCTTATTTCTCTGGCCAGAATTCCACAGGCTATACTGCCGGGTATAATAGGTCCTGCTCCAACTCAGACATGGGTATTATTTGTAATAGGAGTTGCGTTTTTCATCGGCTGTATGTTTGTTGATCCGATTGTTGTTATCATGGTGCTGACCCCAATTTTTAAACCTGTTGTTACGTCTTTAGGTATTGATCCTGTTCTTGTTGGTACAATGGTAACACTGCAGGCAGCTATTGGATCTGCAACACCACCATTTGGTTGTGATATATTTACGGCTATAGCAGTCTTTAAACGGCCATATTTTGAAGTTATTAAGAGAACACCAGTATTTATTGCAATGCTGCTGATGGTTTCGGCCTTGCTAATTTTCTTCCCACAAGTAGCACTGTTCTTAAGAGATCTTGCATTTGGTTATTAAGGAGTGGACAATAAATGGATATACTGAAGCGTATAGAAGAACTGGAAGATGAAGTTATATCATTAAGACGTGATTTTCATAAACATCCTGAAATGGGATTTAAAGAATTTAGAACTGCTGAGATTGTTGCTGAATATCTCAGAAAGTGTGGTCTTGAAGTTGAAGAAAAAGTGGCAAAAACAGGTGTGGTTGGGCTGCTTAAGGTAAAAGAAGATGGAAAAACACTTATGCTGAGGGCAGACATGGATGCACTTCCCATTACTGAACAGAATGAAGTTGAATATAAATCACAGAATGAAGGAGTTATGCATGCCTGCGGTCATGACGGCCATACTGCTATGCTTCTTGCAGCAGCAAAGGTTCTGTCCGAAAACAGGGATCAGATAAAAGGAAACATTAAATTTGTTTTTCAGCCCAATGAAGAAACAGAAGCTGCTAGAGTAATGATCAATGAAGGGGTGCTTAAAAATCCTGATGTTGATGCAGCACTTGCTGCACATCTCTGGACCCCAATAGAAAGTGGAAAAATTGCAGTATCAGATGGTGCTGTTATGGGCGGTCTGTATGAGTTTGAGGTTAAAATCACTGGAAAAGGTGGTCATACTTCTGCTCCACAGTTTTCAATTGATCCAATCATAACTGCCTCTGATATTATTCAGACTGTACAGATTATACAGTCCAGAGAAATTGACCCATTAAAAGCAACAGTTATTATGTTTGGCCAGATAAATGGAGGAACAGCTACAAATATTATCCCTGAAGAAGTTGATTTAAGGGGGACAATCCGTTATCTTTATCGTGATGATGAAAACAGTATAGAAAAACCAAAACAGCGTTTTGAACGGATAGTTGAACAAGTCTGCCGAACTCATCAGGCAGAATATGAGATAAATTATGTAGCAGCAAGCCCTCCTGTTTATAATAATCCGGAGATGGTAAAAAAGACAAGAGAAACAGCAGAAAAAATTGTTGGTAGAGAAAATCTTGTGGATTACACAAATCTTGCCGGTGAAGATTTTGGAGAGTTTTCTCTGGAAGTACCAAGCACATTTTTCTTTATAGGTACAGGTAATAAAGAGAAAGGTACAGATTATCCACATCATCATCCAAAATTTAATATTGATGAAGATACACTATTAACAGGTATTAAAATGCATGTATTAGGTGCCTTGAACTATTTTAATAATTAAAGGGGGTGAGCAAAAAAAATCAGCAGTTTTTGTTTTGAGTAGATCAGTGGAGAATCAAAAAATTAAAGGAGGAAATTTTAATGAAAAAGTTTTCCCATATTCTAATACTTAGTTTGGTGGCAGTAATGGTGCTTTCAGCAGTAAATATTTACGGTGCTGAAGCGGCAAAGTTCAACTGGAAAATTGCTCTTGAAGAAATAGAAGGTAGTGTTCAGCATGAGTGGGCTAAGGAATTCAAAAGAAGAATTGAAGAAAAAAGTAATGGAGATGTTCAGATAAATATTTTCCCTTATGGTACTCTTGGTACCAGTGGAGATATTTCTGAGCAGACTATGAATGGTGTTTTAGAATTTGCATTTTCAACACCAAGCTGGTTTGCTACCACAATACCTGAAGCAGGATTATTTTCACTTCACTATGTCTGGTCTGATAATCTGGAAACCAATAAATATGTAATGGAAAATAGTGAAGCAATCTATCAGGATATGTCAAAACTGTATACTGAAAAAAATCTGAGACTTCTTTCTGTTTTTCATGAAGGATGGCAGATTTGGACTTCAAATAAACCTTTGAGAAAACCAGAAGATTTTAAAGGTGTCAAGATCAGAGTTATGGGTGATCCGATCCTTATTAAAAACTATCAGGCATATGGTGCAAATGCTGTCAGACTTGCTTATTCCGAAATTTACAGTGCTCTGCAGCTTAATATGATTGATGCACAGGTACAGCCATATTTTGCCAATCAGGAGATGAAATTCTATGAGCAGCAGGATTATCTGACAGAAGCTAAACAGCTTCCATTTATTACCGGTGTTGTAGTTAATAAGATGTTCTATGATTCTTTACCTAAGGAATATCAGGATATGATTACAGAAACAGCACGTGGTATGACAGATTATATCTTTAATGTTCAGAAAGAACTTAATGCTGAAAGACTGGATATGATGTTAGAAGATAAGCCTTCACTTATAGTTAATAAATTAACTGAAGAAGAGCAGGCAGCATTTAAAGAAGTTGCAAAAACTGTCTGGAAAGAATACAGAAATGATGTAGGTGAAACAGGTTCTAAAATATTGGATAAACTGCTGACTGAAATTAGAGTTGCAGAAGAAAGATTTGCTGAATAAATGTTAAAATTAGGGGGCAGCTTGACTGCTCCCCCTAAATTTTGTTTGTTGTTTAAATCCTTTATTAAAATAGAACAATAATGTTTGTCGTTTTTTAATAATAAAGTAAAATTTATAAAAAAATTTATAAAACAAAATTAGAAAGGGATGATTATTGATGAAAAGTGATATAGCCATAGCACAGGCAGCAGAAATGAAGCCAATAACAGAAATAGCAGAAGAATTGGGATTAGAGGAAGATGATCTAGAACTA
>NZ_QPJN01000027.1:0-34056 GCF_003338615.1 Halanaerobium sp. DL-01 | reverse complement strand
GTTAGGTCATCTTCATTTTCAACCTTAACCTTTCCTGCTACTTTTAATTTCCCCATGTTTTCTTCATGCATCTTTAACGCTTTTTCTTTTAAATTCATAAATATTCACCTACTTTTATTGTTTTTATATCAATACATGCTTACACTGCGAACAGTCTTAATTAGCAATTTTTGAATTTCACAATCCCTATTATGACAAAAATGTCAAATTGTTAAAATGACCAAAATTGAATTTTCGCAATGCAATTATATATTAATTCTTTTAAAAGCATTAACCATTCCATTCTTTACCTATACAATGCTTTTCATAATATTTCACTCTAAAATTATTGTTTCCTCCGAACAATTACAAAAATTATTGATAATAAAATTTAATTTAAAGTAATTCTATTATATTTTTAGAAGTAAAAATTATTACTTATACACGTAGGAAGGCCGGAAAAATACATTTCCCGGCCCAGAGCCCTAATTCTTAAATTATAATTTTCAGTATATAACAATATTTTGATACTTCTAATAAAAGCAACAATGATTAATTTACACAAACCCATTAATATGATAAATGTTTAACTAACAAGGCAGTAGTAACTGTAAATTGCTACCCTATATTTAAATTATTTAAACTTAATCCCATCTTTCTTTATTTTAAGAATCTGGGAAAGATCTCTGCCCTTTATAATTTTTATCTATTGCTACAATTTAGTATTACAACAATTATATTCCTTATTATTTCATTTACATTATAGTGTTAATTTAGAATTATGTCAAGCCAAATTATATATTTATTAAATTGTTCGACAAAATTAGAAATGTTTCTATGTCTTTTGCATCACTTTACAACTTTTTTACAACTTTTTATCATACAGCATCCCTGATTGAAATAATGCTGTGCAAACAATCCTTTAAATTCTCATAAATTATGGCATTTTCGAAGTCTGATACGAAACTGCCTTTGGGGTAGTGGTTTGTGGGGTAGAGGATATTATGACGGGACAGCTGAAAGTGTAACTTCTGAAACTATGCAAAAGTATATCCAAAATCAAAAGAATGTTTAATTTCTAGGAATCAAATCTCAAAATTAAAAGGCTTATTCATCCACTAAGACAAGCATAAGGAGTTTTCTGAGACTTCCCTATAAAAAAAGCCTGCTTAATGAGACAGCATCTCACTAAAACAGGCTTTTACTTATTAATTCTTCTCAATGCACTTTCTGCCAGAACCTCCTGAGAAGAGAAAACCGGATAGGCAAAACTATCCATATCAAATATAAGCGGCAGTTCTGTACAGCCGAGTATTACTGCTTCCGCCCCTTTTTTAACCATTGATTCAGCAACAGCACTCAGCTCCTGCTGCATTTCCAAAGTCTTTTGGCCGGCTTTTACAGAATATATCAGATCCATAATTTTATCTTTCTGCTCTTCAGCAGGTTTAACTACCTCAAAGTTTAACTTTTTCAGCTCTTTATCATAAATTTCAGATTCTAAAACTCCACGTGTTCCCATTACACCAACTTTTTTGATATTGAGATCCCGCTTAATTTTTTTTGCTACTTCTTCCAGCATATTAAGTATCTCAATTTCCACTTCCTGCTGCAGCTCTTCAAAATAGTAGTGGGCTGTATTACAGGGTATTACAAGAAAGCTGGCTCCAGCTTTTTCCAGCACTTCAGCTGTTTTAATAAGTTCCTGTAGTGGACTTTCTCCACCATTTAAAATTGCCTCTGTTCTATCCGGAATTTTAGGATTATTATAGATTAAAATTCTGTGGTGGTCCTGATCTTTTTCTACTGCTGTTTTGTCAATGATTTTCTGAAATAGATCGACAGTAGCATCAGGTCCCATACCACCGAGAACTCCTATTATCTCTTCTTTACCCATTTTTTTCACCTCAATTACTAATTTTCGTAGGCTCCTCTTTTAATAATTTCTCCATTTTTAACCATAATTTCTCCTTTTGCCAGTACAGTATCTATCTTGAGATCAAAATCAGCTATAATTAAATCTGCATCTGCTCCCTGTTCTATATTTCCCTTCTGTGGGAACAGTTTTAGAATTTTAGCCGGATTTGACGTAAAGTACGGCAGTGCTTCTTCTAATTCAAAATCATATTGACTGACAAGACTTTTAAATTCTTCATAAAGAGTTCCTACACTGGAAGCACCGATCTCCAGCAGATTACCCTTTTCGTCATAGCTGGACCAGCTTCCATATCCATCAGAACTTACCGTAATATTCTCAGTCGGAAGATTTTTCTTTCTGGCTTTACTAATTACTGAAGCCGGAGAAAGATCATCAAAAATACCACAGGTAAGATCGATAATTCCACCTTTTTTTAGAAATTCAAATCCTTCTGCAAGCAGACTTTCATTGCGATTAATATGAGTTGGTGCAAAAGTCTGTATCGGCAGTTCACTGTCTTCTACAGCTTCAATAATTGGACCCAACCCTTTTTTTCCGTCTCCCATATGTACACAGACTATTCCTGCCTTATCTGCCAGCATACCTGCAGTTCTAACCTCTGAACCAATAAATTTCAATTCTTCGGCACCAATCTGAGAAGAGCGGTGATCGGATATCGCTACTTTAGCACCTATTATTTCATCAATTAAAACAACATCTTTCTGTACAGAATCAGTTATTGTTTTGCTGGGATATCTGTATGAACCGGTGTGTATCAGGGCAGTAATTCCATTTTCCTCCAGTGATTTTGCCTTTGCCAGAACATTTTCCACCGACCTTGTTACTCCATCTGTGCCAAGCAAGCCGACAACAGTAGTAATCCCGGCTGAAGTTAAATCACTTAAAGGTATTTCTGGAACTCTTGTTTTAAAACTGCCTTCTCCTCCACCACCGGTAATATGTACATGTGGATCAATAAACCCGGGCAGCATTTTTTTGTTTTGACCATCTATAACCTCAATATCTTCATCATTAAATTCAATTTTATCTTTAATTAATAATATTTTACCTCCACCAATAAGCAGGTCTTTTTTGCCTGAATATTCAGGACTGTAAACTTCAACATCTTTTATTAATTTCAATATGACCCCTCCTTTTTTCACATCTAAAACCATTATATTGTCGTATGAAAATATTATCAAGTAAATTCGCCAAATTTAACCTTTTTGTGGGAGAACCAAACTTTTATTTAAAATTATCATTTTTCTACTTAATCTACTTAAATTGGTTAAAACTTAAAATTTTTTGAAGGAAATATAAGATTAATATAGAAATTTATTTACTGCATGTTAATATTTTTACAGAGCAACTTGTTAACCTCTCCCCTAAATTAAAATAGCCTCTTCGCTATTTAGTGTGGGTTTTAATTGTTCGTTTATTTAATATAGCTGAATTAATTCATTTTCATATTCAATTATGGTATACTTTACCTATACTATAACAGGAGATGATTTTAATATTTAATAATATAAATTTATTCACCCAGGCTTTAGGAATAGAAGAGCCGTGGAAACTTGATAAAATAGATTTTAATAAAAATGATGGTCGACTTGAAAATAAAATTATTTATAAGTAATGGTCAAAAAATATTTTAAAAAGGAGTATAAATTATGAAGTGCAGTCAGTGTGGAGCTCAGATCAATGAAGGAGATATCTTCTGCGGCAGCTGTGGAAATAAGGTTGCTGAAGAAGTAGAATCAGTTGAGGTCGAAGAAGTGGAATTTAGTGAGGAGGAAAACAGCAGTCAGGAAGAACAGGTTTTTATTGATCCAAATCAGTGTCCTAACTGTGGATCATACAATACAAAAACAAAGAATAAATTGTGGAGTATCATAAAAAATATTTTAGCCATTGTGCTCTTATCCTGGATTCCAATTCTGGGATGGATTGTAATTATATTTGCAGCAATAGGAATAATATATAATCTTATCATCTCAAAAAGATTTATCTGTAAGGACTGTGGAGAAGAATATGTGCCTACCCTTGACAAATACAGAGAGAAATATCAGGAACTTTAAATAAATTCTTTTAAATGAGCTTTCCCAACTAAGTAACCCTCTCACCCCTCGGTCACAATAAAATCCAGAGGTAATTTTTTAGCATTTTTGTTAAAAAGTATTATTTTGAGTGAACTTGTTTTATTTTTAATATTTTTTATTGAAATATATTTACAAAATTGTGCTGCCGTTATATGAACTATTCTAAAAATTATCAGTACTTCTGTACAGCTTCAGCTGTTTTAGATAATCAACATCATATGGAGAATCTTCATTAAAAATAATGGCTCTCACATAGGCTATCCTGTTGCTTAAAGAAGTTCCTTCACCAATATTGATCTGAAACCGCCTGTCTTCAGAGCGGTTAACTATTACAAAAGCATCTTCCTCTTCAGAAAAGGAATAAACATAGTTGTTTGTATCAAAAACTGCTTCATCTGAGGAAAAAGCTGCATAATAAAACTGCTTACCATTAAGCTCAAAGGTTGCAATCTTAAAATTCTCTATCAAATCCTGCAGCCTTTCTTCATTCAGCTCCAGCTCAATGCCGGTAATATATCCATCCTCATCAATATCATTCTGAAATTCTTCTATAAAATCTCCATCTTCCAGTGCCTCAATATATTTTTTGCCAGGCCAGCTGAGTCTGTTCAGCTTGAGATAAATATTTTCTATCACCTCAACAGGCTGATTTGCTGTAATTAATGTACTCTCATCATAATTTTCTATTATACCTTTTTTGTTTTTGTAGAGATATATATACCCCATATTACAGCTCTGATCACATAATATATCCATTTTAAAGCCTCCTTCTGGATGCTTAATTCCAAAAATATTAAATATTGTCTCAATTCTTTATATCATTATATAATGCAGTCGGAAAATTTTAAAACGAAAATTTATCTATCAGTGCAATAATTTCTTTTTTATGCCTTAGCTGATCGATCCATTTTTTTGGAATATCTTCAAATCCATAATAAATAGCAGCCGGTCCTCCTGTTACTGCAGCTGTAGTGTCTGTATCAAGTCCCAGATTAACTGCCATTAGAACTGCTTCTCGGTAAGAGCTGCTGTTCAGCAGAACCCAGAAAAATGCTTCCAGAGTATCTACCACATATGCAGTTGAATTTATCTGCCCTTCATTAAGTTCAGCAGTATCTTCTTTTATAATTCTCCGGTAATATTTTAGTTCCTCTTTATATTTACCATATCTGCCATACCTGCCAGCAGCTAAAAAATCTTCTACATGGCTGCAGCATTCTAAATATGCATCTTCTATATTTTCACCTTTTATAAGTCTAATAGAAAAATCTGTATAGATATAGCAGGCCAGAACAGCCCTTGGATGTCCATGGGTAAGTGAACTTACTTCTTCCACAGCTTTAAATCTATCTTCAGGGTCATTTTCTAAAAGATAAAAGGCCAGGGGCAGTATCCTCATTAGAGATCCATTTCCATTATCTCTTTCTCCATTCGGGCCAGCCTCAAAAGGCAGGACACCGCTTTTAAGCCGGGAAACAGCAGTCTCAGTTGTCCTACCGACACCAAAAGCTTCTCCGGTGGGAGTCAGATGCCCTTCATAAAGCCAGCTGACAAATCTATCTGCAAGATCATTAAGATCATAACCTTTTACTGCCAGTGATTCCAGCAGACATAATGTTAAAGAACCATCATCTGACCAGCTGCCGGGAGGTAGATTATACTGTGCAAAACCCTGCATTGATTTTACCGGATTTTCTTTTAAATATTTGCGGCTTTTAAATTCAACCGGCACACCAAGTGCATCACCGATCAGGTGACCGATTACAGCTGCTTTGAGCTTTTTATTTAACAGTTTAGAATCCAAATCTCTAATCCTCCCCAAAAATCCACAATTTTTTGAACATAATTGAATTTCTACTGTTCAGTGAATCTCTTACCTCAATGCAAAATAATATTTCAATTGAATATTGCTCTGTCAAAAAACAGCTGCTGGATTATTAAAAGTTAAAACTTCAGCGATTCAAAACAAAAACAAAATTATTTAACTCAGTATTGAGAAACCCGGCAATCATACGGCATTTAGCCTTAAGCAGAAAGAAAATATCTCTCTCCACTTCAGAAAGGCCTTCCAGATTACCCTGTCCTTTGCTTAAAACAAGATCAGCCTGATTAAATATATCCACAAAATCCGGATCAGCAGTTTCCAGAACCAGCCCCGGCCCTTCAGCACCACTTGAAACAACCTCTGCTCTGCTGCCAATACCTATCTGTTCTGCTTCACTTTCAGTAATATCGTTTAAAACCGGAACACCTCTTACAGCATAAATGATTTTATCTACATGTTCTTTAAGATATTTTATCAGAATTTTATCGAAAACTGCCTCACCACTATTGTCAGCGATTATCAGCAGATTTTCTGCCTTATCCAATTTTTCTCTAAAAAGGCTGTAGTCACTTCTGGCAAAACCGTGCTCTAAAGCCCTCTCTATATTTTCTTCAATATCAATATTTAGACCAACTCCGGCGTCTATGGAATTCCCCATTGCCGCCATCAGCAGTGCTGCTTTAAGTGGATCAGCAGCAGATTCAATCTCTTTGTTCACTACTGGCAGCAGCTTTTCTGCCATCTCAATATTTTTCTGCTTCAGGCTGTAATAGGGGTCATTTTGACCCTCCTCGGGGCAAGCCCACGAGGTTTGCTAGCAGACTATAACTTCTATCACCTGTCTTTTTCTTTAAAAACTTCTGCAGTTTATCACTAACTTCAGGTGCTTTAGCATCTTCCGGTATATCTTTAATCATATCTGCATAATGGTTTATAATTTCCCGTGTTGTATGTTTATCAGCTCCAGCCATTTCAGATGCCTCAATAAGCTGCCTCATCATACAGGGGAAACAGTCAAGATCTATTTTCAATATTAACAACTCCTATCTGCGGTTTTAACTCTTCTTTCTTTGATCATAACATCTGCTTCTTCTATCCAGTCATCACTGAGGTATTTTCTGCCAACCCAGAGAGCCCTTATTAGAAAATCAAGTGGTATGGAAATAAGTATACCTGTAATTCCAAAATCCATTACTACAGCCAGAAAATAGGCAAGCCCCAGTTTGAAAAATGTCTGGCTGAAGAGATTTCCATAAAGTGAAGAACGGGTATTCCCGGCACCATTTAAATGTCCTGCCAGAACCCCATAACAGGTAATTGCCGGACCTCCAACACTTAGTGCTCTAAGGAAAAGCACTGCAGACCTGATAGTCTCTGCATCACTGCTGAAAAATCTGACCAGAAACGGAGCAGTAAAGAAAATCCCAATTGAGAACATTCCAATCGATACAATGGTCAGTATTAGCATCGCCTCTACCGTTCTTTTGCTTTCCTCAACCCGACCTGCTCCAAGATTATTTCCGTTCATAATTGTCGTCACAGTATAATATGACCGGTGCATAGGAGCAATCAGCTGATGATGAACCCTTCTTGCTATATGGTAGGCAGCTGCCGCCTCTGTACCAAATAACAGCACCAGTGAGTTGAGGGGAAAGGTAATAAAACTCTGGTAGAGCCCCTGGGTAATCTTGGGCATACTGACCTTAAACAGCTGTTTTATAATTGTAAAATCCCAGTATTTTATCGGATTTTTAATAGTAAATTTGCTTTTTGAACTTAAAAACCGGAAGAAATATATAAAAACTGCAAAAATCTTAGCTGCAAATGTTCCAATCCCAACTCCTATTATCCCAATACCAGGAAATGGTCCGATTCCGAGGGCAAGCACAACTGAAATAACTATGTTCAAAAAATTTGAAATTACTTCTATTACCATAGGGGTTCTGGTATCTCCACTCCCCTGAAGTGCTCTTGCTGCTATCATACCGGTTATGCGGAATGGTGCAGCAGCAAAAATTATAAGTAAGTACTGGGCACCCAGTTTAACTACCTCAGGTGCAGCCCCCAGAACAGAAATAAGCTGTTCTGACATTAAAAAGCCTACAACTATAAAAGGTATACCGATTAAAAAACCTACATACATAACCTGAGATAAAATTATATTTTTATTTTCTTCCGCCAGTCTGGATTTAATACCACTTTCCTGTGAAATAAGGGAAATACTGCCTGTACCGAGGCCGAGTCCTATCTGCAGAACAATACTCTCCCAGACATCACCTAGCCCCACAGCAGCCACGGCTGCCGGCCCAAAAAATCCCATTAAAACCATATCGGTTGTCCTCATTGCAGTTGAAAATATGTGGTTTAACATAACCGGCCATGCCAGGTGCAGGGCCTTAATCCAGATTGGAAAATATACAGTCATAAATGCCATTTTTACAGCTCCTCAATTCTCGTTTGATCAGCTTTCAGATTTTAAAGTAAGCATAAAGTAATCTATACTTAGTTCTATTTATTCCACCTTACATCCACAGCTGTTGGAAATACTGATATTCATAGAAAAAAGTCTATCATTCTGCTGCATTTTTTCTGTTATCTCTTCTAAGAGAGAGTAAACTTCACCACTATATCCATATACTGCTGTCGATAGATCACCTGATTTATATTTAAGTCCGGATTTATCTATTATATCTATCACTTCTTTTACTTCCTCATTAACATCCATCGTATAGAGTGGATAAAAATTAATCTGACAGGAAATATAGGCTGAATCCTTCTTCATAAAAACCTCTCCTTTTAAAAATTAATTATGACTTTACTGATGCCTTTCAACAGTACTGTGCAAATTTCTTCTCTACAAAGACCTTTTAATTATTCTCTAAACTGTATTTATATATCATTTTAGCAGTCCCTGTGGCAGTCCGCAAGTAACCAATTAACTCTCTTTTTGACAGATAAAAAATACTTTTAAAAAAGTTACCTATTTTCTAAGTCCAGCATCCACCATTTTTTAAATTTTTCAGCAGGATTATTGTTCAAAACACAGAATATATCAGTAATCCATAAAGCTTATTTTTTAACGCCCCTCAGTTTTCTTCTTATAAACCCAATATTTCTCTTTATCAAAAAGCTTTACCCTGATTTTCTTAAAACTATATTTAATTTCAATTTTTTAGATATATGTATTTGATTATTACTTTTACAGATGGCGGCACACAATGCTGTAATCAGTCAGGAAGATAATCAAGCAATACATTAATATAAGAAGAAATTAAACAAGTAAAGATTTGAAAACAAATTAGATAAGCAAAAAGTTTAGAAAAGATAAATTAGATAAATAAAAAGTTTAAAAAGGAGTAGTGAGTATGAAAAACTTTATAGTTTCATCAGTTTTATTAATATTTATCTTTATTTTTAGTTTTATCCTGTCCTCTTCTCTCACAGCAGCTGAGCTAAAAGACCCATGGATATCCCAAAAACCTCAGGGGAAACATGGAGGAACACTTATTACAACTCTGCTCAGTGATCCAAAAACATTTAATCCAATTATTGCTGCAGAGACAAGTTCCAGTGGTGTAGTAATGGGTTATATTTTCGAAAGACTTGTCACCAGAAATGGTGTCACTACAGAAATAGAACCTGAACTGGCAAAAGACTGGAAGATTAGTGAGGATGGAAAAACCTACACTTTCTATCTAAGAGAAGGTGTAAACTGGAGTGATGGTGAGGAATTTACAGCTGATGATGTCATTTTTACCTTTGATCTAATTAAAGATGAGTCAATTCCCACCGGCAGCAGAGATGTTATGATAATCGATGGTGAATTTCCTCAGTACAAAAAAATTGATAAATATACGGTAGAATTTAAACTCCCAGAACCATTTGCACCATTTTTAAACAATATGCTGGCCCCTATTCTGCCCAAACACAGACTGTATAAAAGCTGGCAGCAGGGAAAATTTAACAGCAGCTGGGGTATAAATACAGATCCAGCAGATATTATCGGTACAGGACCATATAAAATGGTAGATTACAAAAATGGAGAAAGAATTGTTATGCAGGCCAATCAAAACTACTGGCGCCTTGATCCAGAAGGCAGATCACTGCCCTATATTAAAAACTGGGTCAGAATAATTACCGGCAGCCAGGAAACAGAATCTCTGCTTTTCGAAAAAGGCGAAATACATCTACTGGGAGTTAGAGGTATTGATTATAAGCGCTTTAAGGAAAAATCTGAAGAGGAAGATTTTGATCTGATAGATGGAGGGCCGACCTTCAGCACTAATTTTCTGGTTTTCAATCTAAATCCGCGCAACCCCAAACTTGAAGAAGAGCCGTGGAAATTGGAATGGTTCAGCAGTATCCACTTCAGGCGGGCAGTAGCCTATTCTTTTGATAAAAATACAATGATTGATCAGGCACTTGCCGGCCAGGGAAGCAAACAGTGGAGTCCTATCAGCACACCCAATAAAATCTATCTGAATGAAAATGTAAAAAAATATCCATATAACCTAGAAAAAGCCCGAGAAGAACTGCAAAAAGGCGGCTTCAGCTGGAATGATGCTGGAGAACTGATAGATAAAAATGGGCATAGAGTTGAATTTAATATTCTTACAAATGCAGGAAATGATGTTAGAGAAGCACTGATGAATATCATTTCTACTGAACTGAGAAATCTGGGTATGAAGATCAATGCCACACCGGTAGATTTTAACAGAATGACTTCTATGCTGATGAGTGAATGGAATTTTGATACTATCCTTATCGGACTAACAGGTGGAGTTGAACCACACAGTGGTTCCAATGTCTGGCTTTCTCATGGACATCTGCATATGTGGAATCCACGCCAGGAAAAACCGGCCACCGATTGGGAGGCACACATAGATGAACTTTTTATTAAAGCAGCTCAGACACATGAGGTAGAAAAAAGAGCTGAATACTATGGAGAGTTTCAGGAGATAATTGCTGAAAAACTACCTGTTATCTATACTGTAGTTCCAAATGCAATTTATGCTGTAAGAGACAGCCTCAAAAATACAGAAGTAACTGCATATGGTGGTGTAACATGGAATATTTACGAGCTATATCTGGAACAGTGATAAAAGTTAGAATCTGTCTTCAGGTGAAACAGCTGCAGAGGAGGATAAAAAGATGAGGAACTATATTTTTAGAAGAATTATTATTACAATTCCTCTTCTTTTTATGATCTCTATTATGTCGTTTTTTATTATGCAGCTTTCTCCAGGCAGCTATCTTGATCAAATAAAAATGAATCCTGATATATCACCTGAACTTATAGAAACTATGGAAGAAGATTTTGGTCTGGATAAAAGTGTACCAGTACAGTATCTATACTGGTTAAAAGAACTGCTGCAGGGAAATCTGGGAGAATCTTTCACCTACAGAATACCTGTGGCAGAAATTATAGGCAGCAGGCTGCTCAATACATTTATTCTTTCTGCTGCTGCGATGATTATCGCCTGGGGGATTTCTATACCGGTTGGTATTTACTCTGCAACACACCACTACAGCATACTGGACAATATCTTTACCACTTTTTCTTTTATTGGTCTGTCAATTCCAAATTTCTTTTTTGCACTGCTGCTGCTGTTTCTTATAGTCAGGCTTAATATTCCTCTGCCTATCAGCGGTATGACCAGCATTATGTATGATTACATGACACCAGTTGAAAAAGTAATCGATATTGCAAAACATCTAATTGTACCAGCAGTTGTGTTGGGTACTGCCAGTACTGCTTCTCTGATGCGCCAGATGAGGGGACAGATGCTGGATGTAATAAATCAGGATTATATCCGCACAGCAAGAGCCAAAGGTTTAAAAGAAAGAAAAGTCATCTACAAACATGCACTTAAAAATGCTCTTAACCCTATGATAACTATTTTTGGTTTTCAGCTCAGCTCACTTTTCAGTGGAGCAGCACTGACTGAAATAGTCACCGGCTGGCCTGGTCTGGGAAATATGATGCTGACAGCAGTCAGGTCCAAGGACCTCTATCTTGCTATGGCGGGGATGATGATGGGAAGCCTGATGCTTATTATCGGTAATCTTGCTGCAGATATAATGCTTGCTCTAAATGACCCGCGCATTAGTTATGACTAATTATATTATTTCAGCAAATGAGGTGAGCTGTAATGCCGACAGAAAAACTTAATAAAGTGGATAAAGATTTTAAAAATATTTCACCCCGGAAGAGAAAATTCCAGGGATTTTTAAAAAATAGTTTTGCTCTTTCAGCAGCTGTAATTATAATAATACTGTATATTTTGAGCATTTTTGCACCTTTTATTGCTCCCTATGAAAGTACAGAGGTATTTAAAAAGCATTTTTACCATCCACCAACTAAAATACACTTTACAGATGAAGATGGCCTTTCTTCTCCATATATATACAAAACTGAAGCTGTAGGCTGGGGTGAATACAAAGTTGACCAAAGCCAGAAATATTACCTTAATTTTTTCAGCAGGGGTAGTGAGTACAGTCTTTTGGGACTTTTCAGCTCAGATATTCATTTATTTCAGGTTGAAGATGATATACCTATTTTTCTGCTGGGAAGTGACAGTTTTGGCAGGGATATATTTACCCGCATTCTCTTTGGCGGCAGAGTCTCTTTATTTATAGGTTTTGTGGCAATTATTATCACCACCATAATTGGTGTAATTGTGGGCAGTATTTCCGGTTATTATGGAGGCTGGATAGATAATCTGATAATGAGAGTTGTAGAAGTTATAATGTCTATTCCGAGTTTTTATCTTCTGCTGGCCCTGGCTGCAGTTCTTCCACTTGATTTATCTTCTGCTTTCAGATTTTTTCTTATTGTATCTATCCTGGCCTTTCAGGGCTGGGCCGGTATGGCTAGAGTTATAAGAGGTATGGTGCTTTCAGTAAAACAGGAAGATTATGTTGCTGCAGCAAGAGCACTGGGCTCAGGTGACAGGAGAATCATATTTAAACATATCCTCCCCTATACAACAACATATATTATCATCAGAGCTACTGTTGCAATTCCAGGTTATATTATCATGGAAAGTGGACTGAGCTTTATAGGGCTGGGAATTCAGGAACCCTCGGCAAGCTGGGGTAATATGCTTTCAGCCGCCCAAAATGTCAGTAAAATAAGCAGTTTCCCCTGGCTCCTTCTGCCCGGCTTTTTTATCTTTATTACAGTATTAAGCTATAATATTCTGGGAGATGGCCTGAGAGATGCACTGGATCCAAAATAATTATGGTACCGGGTACCAAACAACTAAATAGTACCAGATTCAAGTGAAATTAATCTCATGTACCGGGTACAAAAAAGCTTTTTTGTACCCGGTACCTATATCAATCAGCTGATAAACTTAATGAATTTTTCGGCTAATGCCGGATCAAACTGTGTTCCAGCACATCTTCTAATTTCAGTCAGTGCTTCTTCTCTGCTGTGTTTACACGAATAGGAATCAGCTGCTGTCATGCTTTCAAAAGTTTCTACAACTGCAATTATTCTTGCAATCATTGATATCTCTTTGCCTTTCAACCCCCTTGGATAGCCGTTTCCATCCCACCTCTCATGATGTGAGAGCACATCATCAGCTATATCTATAGTATGGTTGAAATAATTTAATATTCTATAGCCAGTGGAAACATGCAGCTTCATGTCTTCGTACTCCTTATCTGTTAAAAATTCTTTTTTATTTAATATGTCGGTATCTACAGCAACTTTACCTATATCATGGAAATAGGAAGCATTTTTAATTTTCTTTAAAACTGATTTGTCCAGCTTGAGTTCTTCTGCAAATTTTACCGACAGATTATATACATTTTCTGCATGAGTTTTTTCTCTGGCACATTTACTGTGCAGAATATCAATAATATTATTTATATGTATTTGATCATTGCTGGTCCGGCTTACACTTTTGCTGGAATACATGGCTGATTCTGCTTTATTTAGATAATCTATTATCTCTCCTGCCTTTTCTTCCTGTGTTCCGACACCCATTGATATACCTGCAGCAAGTGCAAGCGCCTTTTTAGATTCAAAACACTCATTAATCCTCTCTTTAACAGCTTCAGCATCTTCCTTTACTGTATTAGGGAGTAAAACGACAAATTCATCTCCTCCCCAGCGGGCAATTATATCATCCTTACGGCAGGCTTCTTTAAAAGCTTCTGCTGCCTGCTGAATAAGTTTATCTCCAGCATCATGTCCAAAAATATCATTTGTCAGCTTAAGGCCGTCCAGATCACCTATAATTATCGATACCGGAAGATTTCTTTCCACGTTCAGCCTTTTTAATTCTTCTTCAAAAAAACGCCTGTTGTATAAACCTGTCATCGGATCATGATAGCTTAAATACTCGATCTTCTCCTGACGCTTTTTTTCAGTTGTAGCATCTCTAAAAACAATAACCACTCCATAAAGATCTCCATTTGCATCAAAAATAGGGGCAGCAGAATCATCCAAAAAATATTTTTCCCCATTTTTTGATATAAGAGCAGCATTATCTTCAAGTTTTTCAACCTTTCCACTTGCAAATACTGCTTCAATAGGATCTGTCAGTTCTTTATCATTATTCAGGTAAATAAAATTTAAAACATCTCTGTAATCTCTGCCTTCAGCTTCTTCAAAATGCCAGCCTGTCAGTCGTTCAGCTGCTTTATTTATCATTTCTATTTTGCGGTCATTATTAACCAGAATTACACCATCACCTATAAAAAGCAGTGTGCGAAAATATTTATTTTTTTCTACTTTTAATTCTTGGCTTAACTTATATTCTTCTGTTACATCTTTAATATATGCACCTATCCCATAATCACCACTTATTAGTTCAACTGGAAATTTAGTAGTTTTATAGATGTGCCCATTCCACCTCACTTCCTCTTCAACTAATTCTCCAGTTTCCATTACTTTTAAATCTGTGTTGTGGCGGATATCGGCAAAAAACTCATCTGTCAGATCATAATCATCCAGACCAATAATTTCTTCTTTAGAAAGGTTATAAAAATCAGCTGCCGTTTTATTTACAAAAATATATTTCAATTTCTCATCTTTTAAATATATGAGGCTGTCATCTGCATCAATAAATATCTGTCTGAGTTTATTAAAATTTTCCAGAACCCTATTTTTGTTTTTTAAATCCCTGTAATTTTTGAACAAAATAAAAGTAAAGATAAATAAAAGCAAAATAATTAAAAGCATAATAAAACCGTGAGAATTAAAAACATCTGCAATATCGTCAAAGATATCTGCTTTAATAGAAAGGGGAACTGCTATTATAAAAAACATTAACATAATAGCATAAACTATGATATTTTTTTTCATAATTTTCTCCTTTCTGTAAATATCACACAATAATTTTTCATCAGATAAATTACAGATAAACTACTTGCCTGATGTTTTCCTGGCCGTTTTAAATAAATATTAATTTTAACAAACTCCTCCTATTTTAACATATGTTTATAATTATTTTAACATTTTTATCTAAAAACTACAAATTAATCTTTCAAAAAAGCAATTTTATTTTGGAGAAATTCTTTATACTACACAACTTGACACACAAATCACATATATGCTATAATATAATTAACTTGAGTATTTTACTATTAATTAAAAGATATATATATATAAATTTTTTAAAAAACTTCCTGTTAAAAAAGTTTTCTCTAAACCCTGTCTTTATTTAATGAGGGGGTTTCTCAATATTATTAAGATATATCTACATGTTTCTGTTTTTTTTATTCTCTATTATAGACTTTCCCCATTTTTTATATACTGCTGCAAAAAGGGGAGATGCAGGAATATTGAAATTTTTAGTCAATGAATCTTAACGAAATGAAGGAAGAAATAGGGTTGAACTGCAGGATGGAGTGAGCTAATCATGAGTCAGGAGGACTCATTGATTAGTGTGCCCTATTTCACACCCGAATTGAGTTTTAGATAAATCTAAAAATTTCGTTGATGACTAAAGCCCCCTTTTTGCAGCTTGAAAATAAATTTTGGGGAAACTCCTTTCTCTATTCACTTGACAAATCGATACTTTTATACTATAATGATTTGTTGTGTCAGGCAATGGCTATAAGGAGGAGTTTTATATGTCTCAAAAAGAAGTTGCAAGTAATAAGAATGAAAATAATGAAGATAAGGAACTTGATCTTTCTATCCCTGCTGGTGCAGGAATTGATGACTCTGTGAGAGTATATTTGAAGCAGATGGGAAAAGTTGACCTGCTGACAAAAGAAGAAGAAGTGGCGATTGCAAAACGCATCGAAAAAGGTGAAGAAAAAGCAAAGCAGGAATTAATAGAGGCTAATTTAAGACTTGTTGTCAGTATTGCTAAGAAATATATTGGTCAGGGAATGTCTTTTCTGGATTTAATTCAGGAAGGCAATAAAGGTTTAATGAAAGCCGTTAATAAATTTGATTATACAAAAGGATATAAATTCAGCACCTATGCAACATGGTGGATTAGACAGTCTATTACAAGAGCACTTGCCGATCAGGCAAGGACTATAAGAATTCCTGTTCATATGGTAGAAACCATGAACAAATTGAGAAGAGTGGAAAAGCGACTGCAGAAAGAACTAGAAAGAGAACCTACTCTTGAAGAAATTGGTGAAGAAATGAATATGGAACCAGACAAAGTTATGGAAGTTAAAAAGCTGGTCATGAATCAGCAGCCTGCTTCCTTAGATACTCCGATTGGTGAAGAAAATGACAGTCAGCTGAAAGATTTTATAGAAGATCAGGAAGCACCAGCACCAGATATATTAGCTTCTTCTGAACTGTTAAAAGATCAGCTGGATGATGTGCTGAGTACTCTTACTGATAGAGAAAAAAGGATTATAGAGCTTCGTTTTGGGCTGGAAGATGGCCGTCAGCGTACATTAGAAGAGGTCGGCACAGAATTTGGTGTAACCAGAGAAAGAATTAGACAGATTCAGGCTAAAGCTCTCAGGAAATTGAGGCATCCCACCAGAAGTAAAAAACTGAGAGGTTATCTATAAAGAAGATTTATTTCAATATAATTATATTGAAATATTAATTATTAAGATGAAGCTATAAGATGAAGCTAAGAGATAGTTTATTACAACTATCTCTTTTTTACTGCTTTTTATTTATAATTTGCTATTTGAATATAAATTTAAAATAGCATAAATAAATATCTTTTTAGACTGGCCGATGTTAACATCAGTATTAATTATACTTTTCCTTAATAATCCCCTTATTATATGCCTCAAGGAGATCCATTAAATCATTAATATCGGATTTTAAACTTTTACCTATATCTGTATCTTCAATTTTCTGTCTTCCGACAAATTCCACCACTCTTATAGAAGAAACATTACTTACCTGTCCGTCAATTACTCTTTTTTTAGAAATAAATGGTTCATGAGATATTATCCTTATCTCATCTGAATTATAAATAAGAGTATAACCGGCTATCCCGGTCTTCTTCTGATATGCTGCCGAAATACCTCCATCTATTACAAGAAGTTTACCGTGCCCTTTGATTGGACTCTCTCCCTGTTTTTCTTTGACAGGTGTATGTCCATTAATAATATGACCAGTTTCTGGATCAAGCCCAAAATCATCTAATATCATATTACAGATATCTTCATTTTCCCTCAACCTGTAGTAGGGATTTTCTTTTTCTCTATAAAGGGAACTATCATCTGTAAAATAACGGCAGAAAGTTGTCATTTTATCTTTTCCAAAAAGTGGAGAAAATTCTCCGCGCCATAAATACCACAGCCAATCCCTGTAGTCCTTTTCTTCATATTTATATGAATAACTCCTGCGTACTATATCATCAAAAAAATCCATCAATTTTTTCCCACTGTATTTTCCGCCCTCTATTTTTAAAGAAGCAAACTCACCAGCTTCTGTTAATGGCACACAGCCGTGATACAGCAAATTCCCATTATATTTAAGATACATACTTCCATTATTGAATAAAAATCGTATATCCTCCTGTAATTTATCATTATTTTTGAAAGAATTACTTAATTGATCTATTACTTTTTTTTCTTCCTGATTAAGCTCATACGGATTTTCAGGATCTATTGTTGGAAAATAGCTGTCTGTAAGTTTATATTCTTTTCCATCTAAAGTAATTATACCTTTTTGATAATCTATCTTATCTAAATACAAAGCTTCGTTCATATCGAACTCAGTTCTTTTTTTAATTAAATTACCCTCAAGTTTAAACTGTATTACTGCAGCAGCTTTCTGCATCTGAGATATAACAGCTTCTTCCTTTTTTTCTAATTCTCGATCTATAAGTTTAGGATGGAAATCCTCATAAACATCTCCACCGTAAACATTCATAGCAAGTCTTGCCAGTGGGCGCATATTAATTCCATAACCTTCTTCGAGAAGTTCCAGATTACCATATCTCAGAGAAATTCTGACCGCAGTAGCAACAAGAGCTTTCTGCCCCAGTCCGGCTCCCATCCAGAGAATATCGTGATTCCCCCACTGTATATCACAGTTATGATGTGACTTCAACTCTTCTAAAATCATGTGTGGTTCAGGTCCCCGATCAAATATATCACCTATTATATGCAGAGTATCAACACTAAATGTCTGAATAAGTTCTGAAAGTGATTCAATAAAGTTTTCTGCCTGACCAATATCTATAATTGTAGAAATAATCTGGTCATGATATTCTTTTTTGTTCTGATCATCTTCTGTTAAATGCAGCAGTTCTTCAAGTATATAGGCAAATTCTTCCGGCAGAGCTTTTCTAACTTTTGAACGGGTATATATTGAAGAAACATCTCTGCACAATTTAATTATTCTATTGAGAGAATTTTTATACCAGTCTTGACTCAGCCTGTCCTTTCCCTTAAGGCTGTCTATCTTTTCTTCTGGATAAAAAATCAAAGCTGCCAGTTCTTCTCTTTCTGCTTTATTTAGTTCATCTCCAAAAATCATGTCAATTTTAAATTTTATTAATCCAGATGCCGTTCTAAGCATATGCTTAAATGCCGCATGTTCACCATGCAGATCTGTTAAAAAATGTTCAGTACTTTTTGGTAAATTCAATATTGCCTTTAAATTTATAATTTCGGTACTCACAGAAGGAACATTAGGAAATTTGGTTGATAATAATTTTAAATAATCGATATCTCTCATTTGCTTACCTGCTTCCTTTTTTTAAAATTTTGAGTGCTGCTTCTGCAGCCTTAATATGCTCTTCTTCCGGTTCTCTGGCAAATATTTTCTGAAAAAAAGACGGAATAAAAAGCAGTCTGTCAGGTGTTATTTTCATAATTTCATAGGCAATTCCCAGAAATAATATCTCCTGGATAAAAAAGTTGATTCCAATATTGAAAAAACCTGATATAAATGTGATCAGCAGATAATAAAATACAATATTGCTGCCACACCTTTTGTGAATTCTAGAATAATTAGCAATTTCACCTTCTGAACCATTTTCGTAATAGTTTACAGCTTTATGTTCTGCTCCATGAAATTTGAGAACTTCAGATACAGTACTTTTAAATAAAAGGATCAAAATTAGAGGAATTGAAAAATAGATTAAAAAGAAAATTTCTTTAAATCCTTCTCCAGCAGATTCGGGAATGGTAAAAAAAATTATATCTGCTGCCAGGATGAAAAAAACAAACCAGTATTTTTTCGGCTCTTTAAAAACCTCTTTAAAAAATTCCCACAGGGCAAAAAACAGAGCAAAAATACCCCTTATAATGGGAATCTTTTTAAAGTACCTAAAATAATCATTTTGTTTCACTGAAGAAATACTTATCTGCAGGTTATTATCCTCATCATAGTAAGCCTTAACAGATCTTCTGCTGTCCATAAGGCGCACACCGTTTTTATATGCACGCCCACCGATATTTTCTTTATCACTCATCAGCTGTCATCCACTCCTCAATATTATCCAGATCAACTTTATTTATATTATATGTGTAATCTTTAACAGACTCAAGGTCCTTTAGTCCGGATCCAGTTAACATAAGCAGCACCTTTTCGCTGGCTTTAATTTTACCCATTTCTATTAGCTGCTTTACTGCAGCCGCCGTAGTGGCAGAAGCAGCTTCAACAAAAAAACCATCTTCAGCAATCAATTTTTGTGCTCTTATTATCTCCTCTTCACTGACATCTTCAGCCAGCCAACCATATTTATATATTTTATCTATAATCTCCCTGCCTCCATAAGGTCTGCCGGTGGTTATAGCTTCAGCGATACTATTTTTATTTAATGCCGGTATAATATCTTCTCTATTATTTTTAATAGCTGCCACAATAGGATTAATATTTTTTGACTGGACAGCTATCATCTTCGGCATCTTTTCTATAATAGAGGCTTCCTTTAATTCTCTAAAACCTTTAAATATTCCCCGTATATGTCCACAAGCAGATGTTGGTACAGCAATATAATCAGGCAAATTACCACCTGTCTGCTCAAACAGTTCAAAAGCTGTTGATTTATATCCTTCTATTCGAATTGGCCCATTACCGGAAACAACCCTTATTTTAAGTTTTTCTGCTCTATTAAGAATTGCATTTTTCATATCTGAATAATTATCAGTTTTTATTTTAAAAATTTCTGCACCATGTATTCCAATCGCTGAGATCTTTTCTTCCGATGTATAATGAGGTAAAAAAACTGCTGTTTTAATGCCGGCTCTACTTCCATATGCAGCAGTAGAATTACCCATATTTCCTGTTGATATCGTTGCTGTTAGAGGTTCATTAAGTACTGCCGCAAAACAGGTACATATGAATGTACCTCTATCTTTAAAACTCCAGGTTGGATTCTGAGTTTCATTTTTTAGAAAAATATTTTCTGAGCCGCAGTATTCTTTCAGTGTACTACCTGCTTCAATAAGCGAGGTATTACCTTCTCCCAGAGAATAATATGTATCAATATCTTTAAATATAAAAAAATCAGCAAATCTTTCCCAAATTGAAGCTCCATCCTTTATTTCTGCTTTATCTATATCCGGTATAACAACTTCCAGAGGATCTCCACTATCTGACCATTCCTTTATCCTGGTTATGGGATATTTTTTAAAACTTTTTCCAGCAAATACAGATTTTAAATAAATATCAGATTTAAGTTTAATTTAACTTACCTCCTGTCCAGCTCATACTGCAGCTTTTAACAGCTTATTTCACTGCAGATTCTGAAATTTCTGCTTCTACATTCTACCAAGGGATTTTTTTGTCTACATCTATATTGATTTTTATTCATTACAAAAATGATTCTTAAATTTTCTGTAATCTTTAAATAAATAATAGAATTGAACAATGCTTTAAATATTTATTGAAAATTATACCATATTATCTGCAGTTTTTAAATGTCAAAAGAAAATTTATTACTTCTTTCAAGTTTCACTCTTTTTAAATTTCACATAATAATCATTACTGCTTTATATTTATAGGTACAATATTGTTGTTTAATATATTTTTATTTTACACAATCAAAAGTATAAATTAAATTTAAAATTCCGCATTTTTCTTTTTAATTCAGCACAGATATATCAAAAAACTGAAAATATAACAAAAAAATATAGATATTTCAATATTATCTGCCTTAAAATTATTTAATTTGAAATATATTATAGTTTAAAAGCAATTTATTACTATTTTTCGCAAAAAAATATTCTTTCTCCATTGAATTCTTCCATAAAATATAATAGTATATAATTTAAGAGAAATTTTTTCTGAAAGCATCATATTTAATTTTAAATTTAATAAATAGGAGTGAGCATTATGAGCAGAGTAAACAGTATGGATGGTTATACAGGCAGAGTTTTTGAAACAGTAAAAAAGAGAAATCAGGGGGAAGTAGAATTCCATCAGGCTGTTGAGGAAGTACTTATTTCTCTTGAGCCTGTACTAAAAAAACATCCTGAATATGAGGAAAATGGAATTTTAGAACGTCTAGTTGAGCCGGAAAGACAGATATTATTTAGAGTTCCCTGGGTGGATGATGAGGGGAAAGTTCATGTAAATAGAGGCTGCAGAGTGCAGTTTAATAGTGCATTAGGTCCATATAAAGGTGGATTAAGATTTCATCCAACTGTATATTCTGGAATTATTAAGTTTCTCGCATTTGAACAGATTTTCAAAAATGCACTCACAGACAGGCCTATTGGTGGAGGTAAGGGAGGCAGTGATTTTGATCCCAAGGGAAAATCAGATGGAGAAATAATGCGGTTCTGTCAGAGTTTTATGACAGAGCTGTCACACCACATAGGTGATAAAACAGATATCCCTGCTGGTGATATAGGAGTCGGGAAAAAAGAAATTGGTTATCTTTTTGGTCAGTATAAAAGAATGAAAAAAAGATATGAGACAGGTATCCTGACAGGTAAAGGTCTGGCCTGGAACGGCAGTCTTGTCAGAACAGAGTCAACCGGTTATGGTTTAATTTACATATTAAATGAAATGTTAAAAGATAATGGTGAAAGTTTAGAAGGGAAAAAGATTCTTATCTCCGGTTCTGGAAATGTAGCACTACATGCCTGTGAAAAAGCCAAAGAATTGGGAGCCGAAGTTGTTGCTATGAGTGATTCTAGCAGCTGTATTTATGATGAAGATGGTATAGATTTAGAAACTGTAAGAGAGATAAAACAGACACACACAGGCAGGATTGGAGATTATCTGGAAGAAACACCTGAAGCAAAAAAGCTGGACAGATGTGCTGATATCTGGACTATCCCCTGTGATATAGCACTTCCCTGTGCAACGCAGAATGAAATAGACAAAAAATTAGCTGAAAAACTGGTGGAAAATGGTGTTATGATGGTGGCAGAAGGAGCCAATATGCCTCTAACACCTGAAGCAATAAATGTTATCCAGTCTAATGATGTACTATATATTCCAGGTAAAGCAGCCAACGCTGGTGGTGTAGCCACTTCTGCACTTGAAATGACACAAAATGCCATGTTTACCAGCTGGACATTTGAAGAAGTTGATAAAAAACTGCAGCAGATTATGGTAAATATCTATCATAATATTACAGAAATTGCTGCAGAATACGGTATGGAGGGCAATCTTATTGCGGGTGCAAATATTGCTTCCTTTGTGAAAGTAGCAGATACAATGCTTGATCAGGGAGTTATATAATTTTAACTTATGTTTAAATTCTGCTGTAATTATGATATTATAGAATGAGGAGTGATATTTATGAACAAGATGATTGAAAAATTTGTTAAACAGGGATTTTTTTCCGAAAAAGAAGGAGAATATATTGATTCTGCAATCAAAAGAAAAGAATCAATAGTAGTTTCAGGCCACAGATCAGCAGGTATCAGACCTCTTTTAGCATCACTGATGGCTGCTGCAAAACAGAGTTTTAGCTGCCAGCAGGTAAAAGGATTTGATGATTTAGAGACAGATGCTGACTTTTTATTAATCCCGGGAATCGATGATATTGACTTCGAAAAACTTATTAGTGAAGCTGCAGCAGTGGAAGACACAGCACTTATTACTGTTAAAGAACCGGAACATCCAATTTCACTCATGAAAATCTTAAGAATGAATTCAAAAGAGGGAAAATCACTAGGCAAAAAATTTCATACTTTAGATTGTAAAAAAGAAAATGATGTTCCTTATCTAGATAAAATTACTGAAATAATGTTAGATGAAAATGGTAAACTACACAGGCAGACCTTTGATTCAAAATAAAAAATTGTCTATTTAAAAACATTCTTTAAGTAAAATACTATTTTTTGAGGCTCTTTCATAATAGCCTCATTAATTTTTAAGTGCAATTTTACAGCAATAAAACTGATACAGCTTAGAAGAACATCGTTTTCTAATTTTTAGATCACACAACTGTTATTTCTTAAAATTTAAATGGACTTTAAATATTCTAAATTGTTAAATATGCTGTTAAATCTGTTAAATTTGAACTATACACTATATTAGTTTTATCAGCTGCTGCTGTGCTTGAAGTCTGGCAGCTTCTAAAAAAATCCTGATAAAAATATGCTCTCCCAAAAGTAGATAGATCCAATGATTGGAATCCATTTACCTGAAAGGAGAGCATTAATATTTGCAAGTTGTTGATTTTTTATATACTTATATTTATAAAAAAGTGTTAATAGAATAATTTTTAAAATACTGTTTTGATCTGTGATAAGGACAAAACAATTATCTGTGCCCCACGACAACTATCCCAAACACATAGGGGTGATCTATTTTTCTTTGAATAGATAAAGATAATCTCCATATCTTTCTTCTTCCATCTTATCTACCGGTATAAAACGCAGTGCAGCTGAATTTATACAGTAACACAGTCCGGTTGGTTACGGGCCATCATCAAAATCTCAAGATAAGATTAATTTAATTATACATATAATCTCTGGTTAAAGGAAGCTCTATATTCTTTCCACTGGAAAACAGCACCTGATGAACATCAGTATCACCATATCTAAATGCAGACATTGCACCCATTAAAAACATCCTCCACATCCTAACAAACTCTTCATCAAATTTTTCTCTAACCTGATCAGTAACTTGCTCATAATTTTCCAGCCATTTTTCCAGAGTAAGTGCATAATGAAAACCAATATTCTCTGCATCCAGCAGGTGAAAAGACTGTTCTCCCAGATGCCAGACAATTTCTCTTAAAGAAGGTATATATCCCCATGGGAAAATATATTTTTGTATCCAGGGATGGGTTGGATCTTCCCTTAGATGGGTAATGCTGTGCAGTAAAGATAATCCACCTTTTTTAAGCATAGATTTTACAGCTGAAAAATATTCTTCAATATATTCTTTACCCACATGTTCAAACATACCTACACTTACTATTTTATCAAATTGTTCTCCTTCTTCTGCCAGTTTGCGGTAATCTTTTTTTATAATTTTAACTTTATCTGAAAGGCCCTTTTGTCTTATTTTTTCGTTGGCACCTTTTACCTGTTCCTCACTTAAAGTTATACCGAGTACATCAATATCATATTCTTCTGCTGCTTTGATGGCCAGTCCACCCCAACCACAGCCGATATCCAGCATTCTATCTCCTGATTCTATATTTAATTTTTTTAAAATATGATCCATTTTCTGCTGCTGTGCTTTTTCCAGGCTGTCATCTTTATTTTTAAAATATGCACAGGAATATGTCATAGTATTATCCTGCCACAGTGAAAAAAAGTCATTACCCAGATCATAGTGTTTTTGAACACCTTCGGCCTGTTCACTGAAGGAAGCATCTTTCTGTGTCTTCCATTCACTGTATGTACCTAAATTTTCTGCCTCATTTTTTAGACTGGCACTATTTTCTGCAATCATTTTGATAAGTTTTTTGTAGGAACCTTCAAAATCTACATCTCCCCTCATATATGCTTCAGCAATCTCTACCTGAGGATTTTTTCTGATCTGATTTAAAGATATTTTTTCATTTATGTAAAGTGTAAAGGCAGGATTAAAATTAGAACTATTATCTGTGTTAAATGACTGTTCTTCTCCATCCCAGTAGACAACCTTAAACTCTTCTCCCTCCAACTGACTAAAAATTTTATCTAATATTTTTTTAGTTAACATAAAAAGCTCTCCTTTCCATTTGTCTGTTAAACAAAAGTAAAATAGATTCTTTTCTGTTATCTTTTAGTATATTATAATACATTTTTTTTAATTAATCAAAATTTACACTGCTGCCTTAGCAGATATATTTAAATCAAATTTTTACATAAAAGTTACATATATTGCTCCAATACAGCATCAGACTACGAAATTTATCTGCTGCTTTAATTAAATATTTATAATCCTTATAAATATATTTTTACTGAATTACAAAAATATCTGTTAAATTAAAAAAACCTCTTAAAGAAGAGTTTTTATCAAACTTTTCTTTAAGAGGGCCTTTAAATTATTAATTTTAACATACACTATCTTTTTCTCTGTACATTCGCCGATCTGCTTTTCTGAATATATGCTCCAGATCATCTTCAACATCTTTAACGGCAAAACCCAGAGAAATTTTGAGATGTGGATAGATTTTATGGTTTTTATTATATTCTTTAAATTTTTCATCTATTCTGCTGCAGACACCTTCTGTAATTGCTTTCTGTTTTTGCAGCTGTTTTTTCTGTAAAAAGTCCTGATGGTGTTTTTCCTTTTGCTTTTTCTGTAAAAAGTCCTGTGAGCTTTTCATAAGTTGGGTTGAGTTCTTTTTAATCCCTGCCAAACATCCTGTCCAGAATCATAGCAATTATTACAACTCCCAGTCCTGCTTCAAAACCAAGCCCTATATCTACTACATTCAGTGAACGAAGTACAGGTTTTCCAAGACCTCCTGCACCTATCATTGCGGCAATAACTACCATGGAAAGTGACAGCATTATACACTGATTTATCCCCATCATGATAGAAGGCATTGCACTTGGCAGTTCTATTTTTAATAGTATCTGCCACCAGTCTGCACCAAAAGCATGACCGGCTTCCTTAAGCTCTGTATCCACCTGTTTAATACCAAGATAAGTTAATCTAATTGGAGGTGCTATAGCAAATACAACTGTTGCTATAACTCCGGAGACATTGCCCAGTCCAAAAAACATTAGAGCAGGAATTAAATATACAAAAGGTGGTATTGTCTGCATAAAGTCCAGTATAGGTCTTGTTATTAGATCAACTGCTCTATTGTGAGCTTTTAAAATACCAATTGGTATTCCTACTACAAGTGCCACTATTACTGAAGTCATAATTGAAGCTAAAGTTATAATAAGAGGCTCCCACATATTTAGGTTTAAAACCAGTGCTAAACCAAGAGCAACAAAAACAGATAATTTTATATTTTTCAGTTTCCAGGCAAGCAGTGAAAATAATATTATTAGAATTAAAGGATGAGGAAAAGCCAGCATACCTTCAATATGACCTATAACATATTCTATAATTGAAGCAAAACTGTTTAGTGGCCCACTAAAATTATTTATTAAGAAATTCACCAAATTTTCCACCCAGTTACCCAGTGGAATTTTAGTCGTTAATAAGTTCATTAAATTGTTAATGTCGATCACCATCCTTATCATGTTTAAGTGGCGGCATCATTGTAAACCTGATACCGCCCAATTTTAGTTATATTTATTATAGTAATTTAATTATTTATTTGTTCTTTAATAGCTTTACGGGCCATTCTTCCATCAACAGTTTCTACTCCATAGACCCACTGATTTACAACATCAAGGTTATCTGCAATCCACTCTTCTGCTACAACTTCTGGATTTTTGCCCTGTCTTTTATAACTGTCTATCCATTTATTCTGTATTGGTGCAGTAACTTTAAACTGCTTTAAGAATTTATAATAATTAGGATTTTCATCTTCAAATCCATTTCTTACTACTGTAAATACTCTTTCTCCCTCTGCCCAGATACCTTCTGGATCTTCAAGATATCTGATATCAAACATTACATTCATATAATGAGGTTTCCAAGCATTAAAGGCAATCCATTCTTTATTATTTACTGCTCTTTTAACAGCAGTTAGCATTCCTGCAGTACTGCTTGCCTGCAGTTTCCAATCTTTTAAGTTATAATTATTATTCTTTATTGCATTCTGAATGATAATATTACCTTCATTACCAGGTTCGATTCCATAAATCGTACTATTAAATTTCTCTGCATATTTATTTAAATCACTGAGTGAAGTTACACCTGCTTCATATACATAATCCGGTACTGCTGTCTTATAGACAACATCCCAGAGATTTACTCTCACATTGTGTATTGAGCCCTTTTCTTCATATTTATCAAAGTGCATTTTCATAGTCGGCATCCAATTTCCCAGAAATACGTCCAGATCACCTGTATCAAGACCTTTAAATACTATTGCCTGAGATCCAGAAGTCATTTCAGCATCATAGCCCAGATATTCGGCAATTTTTGCTGCAACATGTGTCTTAACTGTTACTCCCGGCCACTGCACATAACCGAAGTCAATTGTGTCATCCTGAGCACTTACTGCAGGAGCCTGTATTCCTGTAACTGCTACAACAGCTGTAAGAATTAAAAAAATAGAAATAAGTTTAAATTTTTTCATTTGATATCCCTCCAGATTTTTATTTTAAATTTTTCCCTGCAAGATTAGCAAGCACAGTTGTTTTAACTATAATTCCTTTTAATTTACCTGAATCATCAAGTACAGGTAGTGGTGTATCCAGATCGGCAATTTGAGCAAAAAGATCATCTAGATTTTCAGCCGGATCTGCAGCCGGCACTTTTTTGATGATATCATCAATAGACTTATCTTTTCTATTCAGCGAAGATACCACTTCTTCCAGTTCAACTATCCCTCTATATTTTCTATTTTTTCCAACAACAAATATGCTGCTCAGATCATGTTTTCTCATTTTGTGCAGAGCAGTATGAAGTCCATCCTGTTCATAATAAAGCAGTGCAACCGGTTTATCCATTATATCTTCCGCACACAGTACCCGTGATCTGTTCACATCCTGTACAAATTCTTTAACATAATCATTTTCAGCTTCTGTCAGAATTTCTTCGTGGTTTCCAATCTGAACTATTTCTCCATCTTTCATAATTGCAATTCTGTCACCAAGTTTAAGGGCTTCGTCCAGATCATGTGTTATAAATACTATTGTCTTATCTATGTGTTCATAAAGATCCAGCAGTTTATCCTGCATCTCCTTTTTTATAAGTGGATCCAGAGCACTAAATGGTTCATCCATCAGCAGTATGTCTGTGTCTACTGCCAGTGCTCTGGCAAGTCCGACCCTCTGCTGCATACCTCCGCTCAGCTGATCAGGCTTCTGATCTTCCCATCCTTCCAGACCTACCTGTTTTAAAGCTTTTTTTGCTTTTTTCTCCCTTTCTTTTTTTTCGACTCTCTGAACTTCCAGACCAAATTCTGCATTTTCCTGTACTGTTCTATAGGGGAAAAGAGCGAAATTCTGAAACACCATGGCTATTTTTTCTTTTCTAAATTCCCTTAGTTCATTTTTATTAAGGGACATGATATCTGTTCCATCTATTTCTATTTTCCCTCTAGTAGGCTCTATCAGCCTGTTTAAACAGCGGATTAAAGTAGATTTCCCGCTTCCGGAAAGACCCATTATAACAAATATTTCTCCTTCTTTTACATCAAAGCCGGCATCATTGATTCCAACTGTATCTCCTGTCTCAGCAAGTATTTCATCTTTAGATAATCCTTCCTCCAGCAGTGAAAGTGATTTCTGCGGGTTTTTACCAAATATTTTATATAGATCCTTTACTTTTATCTTCAATCATATCCACCTCTTTCTCATTTTAAAAAAATCTGTCCCCACAACTAAAAAAGGTTTAAGACATGTAAATGGTTAAACATATCTTAAACCTTAGCGTTCAAAGAATTATCAGCAAAAACATCAGACTTATATATTGAAAATAGTGTATCACAATCTTTACCTGCTAAATAGGATAACAAATATAACTTGGACTGTCAAATTATAGAGCAGATAAATATTTAGAGCAGATAAATATTTAGTTTTTATCTTCAAAGTTTTTTAAATATTATTTAAACTGTAGATTACCCATATCTCCCCATGCTTCTATTGTGATATAACCGTCCTTATCTCTGTTAAGCTTTTTGCCATACAGCATTTCTAGTATATTAACAATACCTGCTGCTTTATCGGTTAGAGGTTTAAATTTAAGTATTCCACTATTAAGATAAGGCTGATTATTACCCCGATAAATATATTCTGCATTTAATTTTGCCTCAATAAGTGGTGAATTAAGTTCTGAATAGGTATGTCCCTCTGGGTAGTTATAATCCTGTTCATAAAACATGTTATCTATGCGGAAGGCAAAATCCTCACTGCTGCCAAAAATTCCAAATGTGTTTTCTTTCAGTTCCTCCCTTATCTCATTTGTTAAAGTTAAATAAAAATCTGTAAGCTCTGCTGTAAAATCAAAGCTGTTGGGGCGATACGTTATATTATCTCTGTCTTCAAGAAAGATATCAAATTCACCGGATGCTGTCAATGTACTGAATTTAAAATCTCTGTAAATTGGATTTTCATTGATTACTAAATTTTCTCCATTTAATTTAAGATCATAATCTGTTTTTAAGCTTTCGAAAAATACTCTGTTTTTATTTTGCAGTTTAATTAATTTCCCATGCAGGCTGCCTGCAAAATCCAGAAATTGATTTTTTAGCTGCAGCTGATTTATATCCATAATTTTAGTTTCTGCGTCAAAACTGTAGTTTGCTTTAAAATTGTCAAAGGTGGAGATATCTTCCCAGTTTTCCTTTACCAGACCATAGCTTCTGTAGTAGGGAAAATTATATTTTAGCCTGTCTGCTGTAAGATTAAGATTTTGATCATGGACCAAAAACTGTTCTGCATCAGAAAAATATTCTGGTGCAAACTCACCTTCAAAATCAGCCTCCACATTTTCTGCTGTCAGCTGAAAGCTTTCCCTTATATTGGCAAAATAAATTCTATCTATAACCACCGTGAAATCTTTGTTTAAATCAAAATTTTCATTTTTAATATAATATAAAATCTGCTGCCAGCTTGTAGTAATATTGATATTATCAAGCTCTAAATTACCCCTGTCTGCATTAATTAAATTTAGCTTACCTACATTTATTTCTCTGAGCAGCGGATTGGCAGTAATTTCGGCTGTTTCAATCTGATAATCATTTTCCTCGGCAGTTTTTTCTATCTCATTTTTTAAATTTTGAGAAATCTTATTTCCATAATAATAATTTACAGAAAAAATAGCACCTGCTGTCAGCACAAGTATCAGCACATAGATTAAACGTCTTTTGAACAGTCTTTTATTCATATATTTCCCCTTTCTTTTCATTTCTTCAATCCTGCACCACACATCGGCAGCAGTGATTCTACATTGCTTTCTCTGCTCTGACTGTATTTTAAATAGGCAGCATAAGTGGCTGCCGTGGTATCTTCAATATAAATTTCTTCTGCTGCCAGCTCAGCTTTTGCCTTTGAAATCCTATTTTCCGGTGCTGTTATTACATCAATACTGTATTTATAGATATAGTCAAGTATTTCTGGCCCACGCATGGGTCTTCCTATCGCTATTCCTTCAGCCAGAGTTGAAGATATATTGATATCAGCAGGAGTTTTTTCCCTATTTTTTACTGCTTCAGCAATTGGAGCACAGTTTTCACTCTGTACTGCTATTATCTGCGGCATTTTCTCTATTAATCCAGCTGCAAGCAGGTCTTCAAGCCCTTTCATTATACCGATAAATAGGGTTCCATTACCCAGTGGAACATATATATTTTGTGGTATATATTTAAGCTCTTCATATACCTCATAAATATAAGTTTTGGTTCCTTCATAAAAAAATGGATTGTAGACATGGTTGGCATAATACTTTCCTTCTGTCTGAACTTTTTTTCGACATACATCTGCACAGTGATCTCTACTTCCCGGTACAACTGTTACTTCTGCATTGTGAGATTTTATCATCTCAATTTTTTTCTCTGAAGCTCCTTCAGGAACAAATATTTCACAGTCTATTCCTGCTCTGGCACAGTAAGCAGCAATACTGTTACCTGCATTTCCACTGCTGTCCTGTACTACTGATTTTACCCCAATATCTCTGCAGTGAGCTATCAGCACAGCAGCACCCCTGTCTTTAAATGAAAGTGTAGGCATAAGATAATCCATTTTCAGCAGAAGATTTTTATTAAGCCTTACCATTGGTGTCATACCTTCACCAAGGCTTATTTCCGCCCAGGTTTTTGAATTAACCGGAATAAAGTTTTTGTACCTCATCATATTCCAGTGTTCTTTTACTATCATCGTATTTGAAAATTTGTTATTTCTGTAGTCAAGTTTCCACAACCCCCCACACTCACATGCAGGTTTATGTGTTGTTATATCTTCTGTTTTATTACATCTACTGCAGATATATTTCACCAGCCGCACCTCCATTTTTAAACTTTTATTTTTTAAATCAATATTTTTATTAGAATAATTATAATTTAACATCAGCAGGATAGGCAGTCAATTAGTGAATTACAGGAAGTTTTTTCATTTTTAATATTTGCCTTTTTAAAAAAATATCGGCTGCTTAAAATAAAATTAAAATTCCAGCTCTACTGTTACAGGACAGTGATCAGAACCCATTATATCTGTCAGAATATCAGCATTTTTTAGATTATCCTTCAGTTCTTTGGAAACAAAGTGATAATCTATCCTCCACCCAGCATCTCTTTCTCTAGCTCTTGTGCGGTAGCTCCACCAGGAATAAGTCTCTTTATCCGGATAAAAATATCTGTATGTATCTATATAGCCGTGATCTTCCAGCTTATCCAGCCATTCTCTTTCTATGGGCAGAAAACCAGAGGTATCTTTGTTTGCTTCTGGATTTTTTAAATCAATAGGATGATGTGCAGTATTATAATCTCCAAAAACAAGAACTTTTTTGCCGTTTTCCCTCAGATTTTCACAGTAATCCAAAACCTCATCATAAAAGTCCAGCTTGTAATTCAGTCTTTTTTTTCTCCTCTTACCATTAGGAAAATAAATATTAAGGAGAACAAAATCAGGATATTCTGCTTTGAGAACCCTTCCTTCTCTATCAAATCTCTCCACTCCCAGTCCATTTTCCACCAGCAGTGGTTCTTCTTTAGTATAAAGTGCAACACCACTGTATCCCTTTTTTTCAGCAAAATTAAAATAGGAATGATAACCATCTATATTTCTGAGCTTATTTTCCAGCTGATCATTCTGTATTCTAATCTCCTGCAGCCCCAGTATATCGGGTTGTTCTCCTTCTATCCAGTCTAAAAAACCTTTGCGGGCCACCGCCCTAATGCCATTGACATTCCAGGAATAAATACGCATAAATATCTCCTTCCATTTTTTGATTTACATATTTATCTTTACATAGATATTGTCGAATCCATGCAGTACTTAAATTTGACAATATACTTTAATATTATGTAAATTTCTTCCTCTAAATCTGAAATTTAGAAGAAGAGATGTTTTATCATTTTAGATAATTACATTTACAATTTAACTATCATCGGTAACAAAAGTTTATTAATTAAATATTATTTTCTACAAAAAATTCATTTACTCTACTGTACTCTTCAATAACTTCCCTGTTGTCCTGTTTATAAAATATATTTACAACAAATATTGTGGCAGAATTGACCAAAAACCCTGGCACTATTTCGTACATTTGTGCACCTAAACCAGTTTGTTTCCAGATAATAAGTACTGCTGTTCCTAAAAGCATACCGGCAAATGCAGACTTCCAGGTTGTGTTTTTAGAAAAAAGAGAAAATAATACTACTGGACCAAAAGCAGCTCCCAAGCCGGCCCAGGCATATGCCACCAGTCCTAAAACAGTATTCTCAGGGTTTAAAGCAAGTAAAAAAGCTATTACTGCAATTAAAATTACAAATCCTCTCCCAACCCACATTTTTTCATTTTCGGAAGCATTCCTTTTAATAATTCTGTTGTAAAAATCTTCGGTCAGTGTTGATGAAGATACTAAAAGCTGAGAATCTATTGTTGACATAATGGCAGATAATATTGCTGCCAGTAAAATTCCACCTATCCAGGGATTAAATATATTCCTTATCATCCCTATAAATACTTTTTCGCTATCCTGAATTTCCGGAAACATAGGAATAGCTATCAGGCCAATAAGTACAGCACCTGCCAGAGAGATAGCAACCCAGACTACAGCTATTTTTCTGGCACCCGGTACTTTCTTTATAGAATCAATACCCATAAACCTTGCCAATATGTGCGGCTGACCAAAATAACCAAGACCCCAGGCTGCCGCAGAAATAACAGCTGCCGCAGTAAAACCTTCCGGCATTAAAGATAAAGAAATATTCTGTATCTGCATCGTATCTGCTATACCTGTCATTCCACCGACACTGGAATAGGCAAAAAATGGAACAATTGTAATTGCCAGAAACATCAGTATTCCCTGAAAAAAATCAGTCCAGGAAACAGCCATAAATCCACCCAGAAATGTATAAAGCACAATTGCTATACCACCAATAAAAACAGCGACAAAATAATCGATATTAAATAGTGATTCAAATAATTTTCCGGCTGCTACCAGTCCGGATGCTGAATATATTGTAAAAAATAGCAGTGTAACCACTGCTGAAAAAATTCTTATTAAACCCGTTTTTTGACCCTCCTCGGGGCAAGCCCACGAGGATTCCTGCTTCTTAGAAGTGGTAACCCACCATCTCCACAGGCTTAAAATCCTGTTAGCCCAACAGTATATCCTCTAACTTGCCTTTTGTATT
>NZ_QPJN01000026.1:0-34843 GCF_003338615.1 Halanaerobium sp. DL-01 | reverse complement strand
GCTGGACTTTCCCCATTTTTTATATACTGCTGCAAAAAGGGGAGATGCAGGAATATTGAAATTTTTAGTCAATGAATCTTAACGAAATGAAGGAAAAAATAGGGTTGAACTGCAGGATGGAGTGAGCTAATCATGAGTCAGGAGGACTCATTGATTAGTGTGCCCTATTTCACACCCGAATTGAGTTTTAGCTAAATCTAAAAATTTCGTTGATGACTAAAGCCCCCTTTTTGCAGCTTGAAAATAAATTTTGGGGAAACTCCTTAATAATTGAGATTGACGGCTGAAAAGTTTTTGAGCTAGTAAATTAAATTAATAAGTTGTTAGATACTGTTCAATTTCCCAGCTGTGAACCTGTTTTTTATATACCAACCACTCTATTTTTTTGGCTTCTACAAAATGTTTAAAAATGTGTTCACCTAAAGTATCTTTTATTAATTCATCTTCTTTTAAATAATTAACCGCTTCTATAATACTGCCTGGAAGACTGCTTATACCCCTTTCTTTCCTTTCCTGTGCTTCCATTTCATAAATATTATCTGTTGTCTGAGTTCCGGGATTTATTTTATTTTTTATTCCATCCAAACCCGACTTTAACATAACTGCAAGTGCCAGATACGGATTAGCAGTAGGATCAGGATTTCTCAACTCTAACCTTGTACTGTTTTGTCTAGCAGAAGGTATCCGAACAAGTGCACTTCTATTTTGTGTTGACCATGAAATATAAACAGGAGCTTCATAACCTGGAACAAGCCTTTTATATGAGTTAATGGTAGGATTTAAGATTGCACTAGTGGCTTTAGCATGTTTGAGAAGACCTCCAATGTAATAGTAGGCTTCTTCACTTAACTGCAGCTCATCTTCAGGATCATAAAAAGCATTTTCCCCATTTTTATATAAGGATTGATGTACATGCATTCCTGATCCACTTTCACCATAGATAGGTTTAGGCATAAATGTTGCGTGTAATCCGTGCTGAAGGGCAATTATTTTAGTGACAAATTTAAATGTAGTAATATTGTCTGCTGTGCGAAGGGCAGGAGCATATTTAAAATCAATTTCATGCTGGCCTGGAGCAACTTCGTGATGGGCTGCTTCTACTTCAAATCCCATCTTTTTTAAAGCAAGTACAGTATCTCTTCTGGCATTACCACCCATATCCACAGGAGATAAATCAAAATATCCACCTTTATCATGGGTACGAGTAGTGGCATTCCCCTTCTCGTCTTTTTCAAACAAAAAGAATTCTGGTTCAGGACCAGAAAACATTTCAAAGCCCATCTCCTCTGCTTCAGCTATAACTTTCTTAAGGGTGCTTCGCGGACAACCTATAAAAGGCTCACCATCTGGAGTGTGGATATCACACATCATTCTGGCGGTTGTACCTCCATTTGTCCTCCACGGAAAAATAGCAAAAGTATCATAATCCGGTTTTAAATACATATCAGATTCATTAATTCTGGTAAAACCCTCTATTGAAGAACCATCAAACATAATGTTTCCTTCAAGAGCTTCTGGAAGCTGTTCAATCGTAATCGCAACATTCTTAATAATACCTAAAACATCAACAAACTGAAGCCTAATAAATTCCACACCCTCTTTTTCTGCCAGCTGCAAAATTTTCTCTCGTGTTAATTCAGACATTTTCTTTTTCCTCCCCATGGGACTTATTTTGGTTTTTACTGATGGAAAGTTTTTTGATCAGGGCTGAACGATTTGAAACAGGAAAGAGGGAATCAAGCTTATCTTCATTAAAGCGATTTTTTAAATCAGCTGTATCAATATCAAGATCATCTGGAATCAATTCTTCAAAAGATGGTGGATTGAGTTTTTCTCTAATACGTTCAATATTATATCCGGCTGAAATAAATTCTTTAATTTTAAGCATTCTCTGAATATCATTTTCCGAAAAAATTCTCTGATTGCCTTTTGTTCTTCCTGGAAAAATTAGATTCTGCTCATCATAATATCGAATTTGCCGTGAACTGAGACCTGTTCTTTCTTTTGCCTCTTTCATAGTAATTGTTTTTTCATTATCCATCTCATTTTCACTCCTCAACATCAGTAATTTATAGAGAGATTATAACATAAAAATAGAAGTTATGTCAACTCCATGTTAGGTTTTTCTGCAATTTTATTTTCTTCTTTATTTACTTACAGAAGTTTAATTAATGATTTGAGTTTTTTATCTCCTCACTAAAAGTCGATTTAGCAGTAGAAAAATATCAGCAAATACGAAAAAATCCGCAGTTCTTAATACCGCCCCATAGTTGTGGTTGAAATAACAAAATCACCTTTGCGCGGCCAGTTTGATGCAGCTTTATCTGCTTTTTCTTTAGAGTCATATAAAGCAAACACACTGGGACCACTGCCTGACATCATATACAGAAGATTATCGGTATTTTTTATTATCTTTTCCACCTGTTTAATTTCTTGAGTTAACTTTTTGGCCGGCTCTTCCAGTACATTTTTCCAGTCAAGTGACCAGTTAATTTCCTTATCTTCTTTTAAATTCTTTAATATACTGTCCATATCAATCTTTACATCAGGGAGAAGCTGGTCATAAAGCTCATAAACTTCTGCTGTACTCAGCTGTACAGAAGGGGTAACAAGCAAGAGCGGATATTCTTTAATAGAAGGAAGAAATTCCAGTTCATCTCCCTTTCCAGAGGCAAAAACAGTCCCCCCTTTTAGGCAGAACGGTACATCCATACCGATTGAAGAAAGAATCTTTCTCATTTCTATATAATCTTCTTTTAGATCATAAAGTTTATATAAACCCTTCAGTACTGCTGCAGCATCTGCACTTCCTCCAGCCAGCCCAGCTGCAACCGGTATGTTTTTCTGTATATATATTTCTGCTCCTTTTGATATTTCTTTTTCCGAAAAAAACATTTCAGCTGCCTGGAAAGCTAAATTTTCTTTTCCAAATGGAATACAGGGATCTGAACAGTTAACAATAATATCAGAACTTTTCTTTCTTACTTTTACTCTGTCATGTAAAGCAATACTCTGCATAATCATTTCCACTCTGTGATATCCATCTTCATATATTCCTTTAATATCTAATGCAAGATTAATTTTTGCATAAGCATTTAAAACTATTTCATTCATATGTATAATTTCCTCCATTTTAATTAAATCATATATTCAATTATTCAATTTCCATTTGTTTTTACCCCTATAATTATTATAAAATGCTTGATTGGTGCCTGTCCAATACTTTTAGGGGTGGTGCTGCATGATTATAGCAGTAAATATATAGCCAATCTGCTTTACATCTATAAAAGTTAATTGATTATATATACTTATTCATTAATCGCCTTTAAATTCCTGCTGTTTGATGATAAAATGGTTGTCAGTTTAATTGATGATTTATTCAATATAAATCAGGAACATGGAGGTTTTTTATGAACACAAAAAAAATAGTTAAAACAGGTATTATGGCTGCATTAACAATAGTAGGGGCATATATAATTGTACCACTTCCCTTTTCACCTGTTCCTATAACTTTACAGACATTTTTTGTTCTTTTTTCGGGCAGAATTCTCGGCAAAAAACATGGTGCTCTAAGTCAGATAATATATCTGCTGATAGGTATAGCAGGTCTGCCGGTATTTGCAGCCGGGACAGGAGGTATAGGGATACTTCTTGGGCCTACCGGTGGTTTTCTGCTTGCCTTCCCTGCCGCTGCCTGGACTGCAGGTTATTATACTGATAACAAAATTAAGGATTTTTTTATTTATCTTGGAGCTGCTGTTATAACATACTTAATCGGCTGCAGTTATTTTATCTTCTTAACCGGAACAGATATACTATCTGCAGTAAATTTAACTATTCTGCCGTTTCTGCCAGGAGATATACTCAAAATCACAGTTTTAATTACTGCTGGCCCTGTAATAAGCAGACGCCTCAAATGAAAAGTATTTAATATAAAAAGTATTTATAATAATTATCTAAACTTGAACTGATAGTAGCGAAAAAACCTGTATGGTAAGCCGACACTGCCCCCGTGCTGAGAAAGAAAATATATAAAATAAATTGTAAAAATAATCAGCAGTGCTGGAATAATCCACCACAGCTTAGAATTTAACAGTATCATATGCATGCCAGCGATAATCAGCAGTACAGGCCAAAAATTTCCTATAAACCAGATAAAATCAAAACTGTATTTACCCATACTTTCACCTAAAAAAATAACACCAAATGCAATGAGTATTATACCTATTAATAATCTTTTTTTGCTGTCAGCTGTCATTATTTTTTACTCCTCTAAACAAAATTAATAATCCAGCAGCAATCAAAAAAACAGGCCAATATTTCTGCCAGTAAAATTCCGGAATCCAAATATTAACTAAAAATATAGCCCCAATAATTATTAAAATTAACCCCAGTGTTTTATTTCTCTCATTTGACACATTATTATTTTCAAATTTAGAATCATAACTTCTGTGGTCTTCAATTTGATGGTCCTTATTAAACTGTTTGTCAGCCTGATACTTATCATTCTCAAGTTCATCAGATTGATAGTAATTAGAATAAAAATCATCTTCTTTTTCTGCACCATTTTTTATATTATTATCTTGTGTGGGAAGATAGTACTGCTCTTTTTGTTCTTTTTCCTCCGGTTTTTCAGGAATTATAAACCAGGAAATTAAATAAGCAATCAATCCGATTCCCTGAAATATAAAGATAAAAATAAAAGCAAGTCTAATTAGAGTTGCATCAATATTAAAATATTCAGCCAGCCCTCCACAAATCCCTGCTATGATTCTGTCATCTCTTGATCTATAAATTCTTTTTTTCATTGAATTCAACCCTTTCTATATAAAAAGCCCCCAGCAGCAGCTGCAGATAGAAAAAATATATATCAGATAATTTCAGCCTGACAGCTTTGTGGAAAACTGGTCATTATATAGCTGTTTATATACTCCATCTTTATTTATAAGTTCATTGTGTTTTCCGCGCTCCATAATCCCCTTGTCTGTCAGCACAATTATTTCATCAGCATTTATAACAGTAGACAGGCGGTGTGCTATAACTAAAGTGGTCCTACCTTCTGCCAGTTTTTCCAGTGAAGCCTGAATAATCTTTTCACTTCTATTGTCCAGGGAAGAAGTAGCTTCATCAAGAATCAATATGGGAGGGTTTTTTAAAAAGGATCTGGCAATAGAAATCCTCTGTTTCTGTCCACCAGAAAGTTTAACTCCTCTTTCCCCTATATTGGTATCATAACCATCTCGTAAGGAAAGAATAAACTGATGTGCATTTGCCTTTTTAGCAGCATCAACAATTTCTTCATCACAGGCATCTGAACTGCCATATGCAATATTATCCCTAACCGTTCCATTAAACAAAAATACATCCTGCTGTACTATACCTATATTTCGCCGCAGTGAACTTAAAGTTATATTTTTTATATTTATACCATCTATCAAAATATCACCTGAATCAATCTCATAAAATCTGGGCAGAAGTTTACATAAAGTTGATTTACCTGCCCCAGAAGGACCGACAAAAGCAACAGTTTTACCTGGCTCTACCTCTATATTGATATTATTAAATACTTTAGAGTGGTTGTCATAACCAAAAGTAACATTAACATACTGAATATGTCCTTTAACATTTTTTAGATCTACAGCTCCAGGCAGATCTTTAATTTCTGGCTCTACCGAAAGAATCTCAGTAAAGCGAGAAAAACCCGCCATACCGCGCTGCAGCTGTTCATTAAAATTAACCAGCCTTCTGATTGGATTGATAAACATATTAACATAGAATAAAAAAGCAACCATCTCACCTGTAGTTAAATTTCCCTGATAGATAAAATACCCTCCAGCGCCAAGAGTAATTAATGTTATAAAATTTGTAAATAAATTCATGCCAGAATGAAATTGTGCCATGTTTTTCATAGCATATTCTCGCGATTCGCGGTGGCTGTGGTTCCCCTGGCAAAATTTTTCGTATTCGTATTCTTCATTTGTAAATGATTTTACCACTCTAATTCCACTTAAACTGTCTTCTATAATACTATTAACCTCTGCCACTTTTTCTTTTATATTTTTAAAAGAATTATACATCTTTTCTCCCAATTTGAGAGAAAACAAGAACATAAACGGTAATAATATAAATGTCAGCAGGGCCAGCCGCCAGTGCATATTTAGCAGAATAAAGAAAGACCCCACAAGCAAAACCAGTGAAATAAAAAGATCCTCAGGCCCATGGTGGGCTAATTCGGATATATTGCTGAGGTCATTTATAATTCTTGACATCAGATAACCAACTTTATTGTTATCATAGAATTTAAAAGACAGCTTCTGCAGGTGGGAAAAAAGGTCTGATCTCATATCAGCCTCCATTCTTATACCTACCACATGTCCCCAATAATTAACTATATATTGAAAAACATATCGCAGCAGATAAAGTATAAATAATATAATTACCATACGTATAATCATATTTATATTTTTATCCGGAAAGTGCTTATCTATCAGGGTCCTCATAATTACTGGAAATGCAAGATCCAGCCCGGACATAATAAAAGCTCCAAAAATATCCAGCAGAAATAATTTCCAGTGTTTTTTATAATAACCTGCAAATTTTTTGAGCATTTTTCTGCCTCCTCAATTCTCTTTCATTCTAAAAAGATATTCTATCACAGGAGATTTGAGAATGCAAAAAAACCAGCAGTTTATAACCGCTGGCCTGTTTTCATATATATTGTTCTTTCAGATATATTTGTTGAATGGTCTCCTATTCTTTCTAAAAATCTACTTACAAACATCAGTGATGTTGCCTGTTCTATAGTTGTTGGATCATCAATCATTATTGTTATTAGTTCACTAATTATCTGCTGGTCTAAAATATCAATTTCCTCATCTCCTTCTACAACTTTTTTTGCTTTTTCTATATCCATATCTACAAAAGCTTCAAGACTTTTTCTTAATCTTTTGGTTACTAAATCAGTCATTTTAGGTATATCTATTAAAGGCTTAATTAAATTATTCTCACCAATATTTATAACCATTTCTGCTATATTACAGGTATGATCACCAATTCTCTCCAGATCTGTAGCAAGTTTGGATATGACTATTATTTTTCTGAGGTCAATAGCAACTGGCTGCTGTAGTGCTATCAATCTGGTGCATTTCTCTTCCAGATTAACTTCATAATCATCTATTATATCGTCATCTCTGCAAATCTGATTTGCCAATTCTAAATCTCCATTCTTTAAAGCTTCTATACTTCTGCGAATTGATTCTTCAACAAAACTTCCCATTTTTAACATATCGTTCTGCAGAGAATTTAATTCTTCATGAAAATTTCTTCTGCTGGCATTCATATCTTAACCTCCTATTTTTATATTATCCAAACCGTCCGGTTATATAATCTTCAGTTCTCTGGTCGGCTGGATTCTCAAATATTTTATCTGTCTTATCAAATTCTACTAAATCACCCATAAGGAAAAAACCAGTTAACTCAGATACACGGGCAGCCTGCTGCATATTGTGTGTAACAATTACTATAGTATAATTATTCTTCAATTCTGCTATTAAATCCTCTATTTTTGCAGTAGCAACTGGATCTAAAGCTGATGCTGGCTCATCCATCAGTAAAACTTCGGGGGTCACAGCTAAAGCTCTGGCTATACATAGGCGCTGCTGCTGTCCTCCAGAAAGACCAAGAGCTGAATCATTTAGTCGATTTTTTACTTCATCAAAAAGAGCAGCACCTCGTAAACTTTTTTCTACTATTTCATCAAGTTTTGCATTGTCTTTTATACCGTGGATTCTTGGCCCATAGGCAACATTATCATAAATAGATTTTGGAAAAGGATTTGGCTGCTGAAACACCATACCAACTTTTTTTCTTAATTCTACTACATCAACCTCACTGGAATAAATATTTTTTCCATCCAAAAGAACCTCACCTTCAACTTTTGTTTTATCTATTAAATCATTCATTCTATTTAAAGTTCTTAAAAAAGTGGATTTGCCACATCCTGAAGGACCAATTAATGCAGTAACCTTATTTTCTTCTAAAGGCATATTTATATTTTTTAAAGCTTTAAAATCATCATAATAAAAGTCTAAATTTTTAACTTCCATTTTATTTTTACCCACTTAAAATCCTCCCTTCAGATTAATTACTAAATTTTTTGCTGTATCTTATTCTCAATATTATAGCTGCAAGATTAATTAATAATACCAGCACTAATAAGACAACTGCTGTACCATATGCAAATGGAACCTGTTTTGCTGGAAAAGTTCCTGTTGTCACAAGTGCATATATATGATAAGGCAGTGCCATAACCTCCGAAAAAACAGAATTAGGCAGTTTCATTGAGAAAAAAGTAGCTGCTGTAAAAATTATTGGTGCTGTCTCTCCAGCCACACGACCAACCCCCAGAATACAACCAGTTAAAATACCTGGAATTGCAGCAGGTAAAACAACATTTTTAATTGTCTGCCATTTTGTTGCTCCCAGTGCAAGAGATGATTCCCGGTATTCATCTGGCACTGATATTAAAGCTTCTTCTGAAGCTCTAATAATTGTTGGTAGAATTACAATGGCCAGTGTTAAAGCACCAGATAAAATAGAAACCCCAAAATTTAAATATTTTACAAAAACAGCCAGACCAAAAAGACCAAACACGACTGACGGCACTCCAGCAAGGTTATTGACCCCTATGCGAATAAGTCGAATCAATCTTCCCTTTTTTGCATATTCTGTCATATAAATAGCAGCAAAAACTCCTAAAGGTGTAGCAAATAAAATCGATCCTGATACAAGATAAAAAGAACCAAGAATTGCCGGAAATATACCACCTTCTGTCATTCCATTTGCGGGCATTGAAGTTATAAATTCCCAGCTTATAACACCGATTCCTCTTTTGAAAATAAAAAAGATTATTATTCCCAGAATAGCAATAGATATCCACAAAAATAAACCGAGTATATTAAAAATAACTTTTTCAGTTAATTTTCTCTTAATTAATTTGCTTTCCATTATTCTCCACTCACCTTCTTTTTAAATCTCTGCTGTGCCATATCAGCAAAAATATTAAAAATAAGAGTTATTATAAATAATATAATTGCTATTCCAAAGAGTGCCTGATAGTGATCACTTCCCACAGGAGCCTCACCCATTTCCGCAGCTATTGTTGCAGTCATCGGTCGAACAGGTTTAAGAATATTAGAAGGAAAAAGCGAAGCCCCTCCTGCAACCATCAGCACTGTCATTGTTTCTCCAATTGCTCTTCCCATGCCCAGAATAATTGCTGTCACTATTCCAGAAGACGCAGTCGGTAAAATTACCCTTACCATTGTTTCCAATCTAGTTCCACCAAGTGCCAAAGAAGCATCTCTAAAACTTTTGGGAACAGCAGTAATAGCATCTTCTGACAGACTAACAATTGTAGGTAGTGCCATAATACCGAGCATTATCATTGCAGTCAAAGCATTCAACCCTGTAGGTAGACCAAAAAGTTCTTTAATATATGGACTCAATATCTTCATTCCAAAAAGACCATATATAACAGATGGAACACCTGCCAGCATTTCAATTGTTGGTTTAACTATATTTTTAAATCTTTTTGGCAGTATATACGAAATATATACTGCTGAAGCAACTCCAAATGGAACTGCAAATACCATAGCACCAATTGTCACCACAATTGAAGCTGCAAGAAGATTATAAATACCAAAACCTGCCGGGTCATAAGTTGGATACCAGTCACCTGTAAACATAAATTTAAATATTCCAACTTTAGCAAAAATTGGTGCTCCTTCATTAAAGAGAACAACTATAATCCCTGCTAAAAACAAAATAGAGGAAAAAGCAAAAAATAAAAGTGTATTTTTAATGACTTTTTCTTTAGTTTTCCAGTTTAACACAAAATTCACCTCTTTCATTAAGGTGTAAATTTTTTATAAATAAACACCCAGAAAAAGGGAGGAAAGCCTCCCTTTTTTCCAGATTATATAGCAGCTGCACATATATTATATTGCTTAACTATTTAACTCTTTACTATTTACTACTAATATTATACTAAGTTTTTATTAATAAAGTGGTACAAATCCCTGGTCTTTTACTAACTTTTGTCCATCTTTGCTTAAGACAAAGTTAATGAACTTAGCTGTTAATCCTTCTGGCCAGCCATCAGTGAACATAAATAGTGGACGTGCAATTGGAAACTCTCCACTTGCTACAGTCGCATTAGAGGGAGCAACTCCATTTACCTTAACAGCTTTTAGAGACTCTGATAGATAACCAAGACCAACATAACCAATTGCACCTTCTGTATCTGCAACTACACCAGCTACTGCACCATTAGATGCCTGTAAAAGTGCACCCTGGAATAATCTTTCTCCACCCAGTGCAATATCATTAAATACTTCAAATGTACCAGAACTTGAATCTCTAGATACAACAACTATTTCCATATCTTTTCCGCCAAATTCTTTCCAGTTTGTAACTTTACCAGTATAGATATTTTTTAAATCTTCAAGGCTTAATTCTTCTACACTATTTGCTGGATTAATTACAACAGCAATACCATCCATGGCTATTCTATGTGGTACCGGGAAAATACCGTTTTTTACAGCCGCATTAACTTCTTTTTCTTTGATAAATCTAGAAGAATCTGCAATATCAACAGCTCCATCAATCAGTGCTGCAATACCATTACCAGATCCACCACCACGAACAGAAATATTTACCCCAGGATTTTTTTCCATATAAACTTCTGCAGCTTTCTGTGCAATCGGCAGAACAGTTGAAGAACCCTGAATTACAAGAGAATCTTCAGCCATTACACCTAAAGACATAACAGCAACCAACAGTAAAGCCATAACAACAGCAAATGAATTAATTTTAGACATTAATAATTTTCCCCCTTAAGGATTAATAATTTTATACTTTAATTTTTCTCTAATACTAATTTAACATCTTATTGTTACACCAATATTTCTCTTATGTTAACACTATGTAAACAAAAAAAGCCCATTAGAGAGTACCAGGTACTAAAAGGCCTTTTAGTACCTGGTACCAACACGGTATTTTTGTACCCGGTACCAACAAGGTACCAATAAATACGACATAATTTTATTTAGCAATTTTTAAACTAAATATAAACCTGCTTCCTTCTCCTTCTCTGCTTTCAAGATTAATTTCACTGCCGTGCTGTTTTATAATATTTTTTACGATAGAAAGGCCAATTCCTGTTCCACCAAGAGAACTCGATCTTGCTTTATCCACCCGATAAAATCTCTCGAAGACTCTATCCTGTTCTTCTCTAGGAACACCTATACCATTATCTTCTACCTCAACATAAATTCGATCCTCTTTTTTGTAAGCTGAAACTTTTATTTTGCCATTATCTTGCGTATATTTAATAGCATTATCTATAAGATTAATCATAACCTGTTCTATCTGCTCCTTAACCATATATACAGGTGGAAGATCTACTTCAATTTCTTTTTCTATTATTATATCTTTCTTTTCTGCTCTGTCTATCAGCAAATTAATAGTTTTATCTATAACCTTCTTTAGATTTTCTGCTTTTAAATCAGGGGTGGAACTCTCTATTTTTGATAAGTTGAATAAATCCTTAATTAAAATTGACAGTCTGTCTGCTTCTGTTTTAACAATTTTTAGGAATTTCTCTCTAATTTCCGGATCATCAATATCATTATCCAAAAGGGTATTTACATAACCAATAATTGATGTTAAAGGTGTTCTGAGTTCATGAGAAACATTGGCAACAAAATCATTGCGAACTGTCTCCAGTTTTCTTAATTCTGTAATATCTGTAAATACGATTATACCTCCACTGATGCTGCCGTCTTCTTCAAAAATCGGAGAAAAAGTTGCCTGCATAATAACTTTATCAGGATTTTGATAAATTATTTCTCTTGTTATAGTTCTTTTTTCCCTTAATGCCTCTTCCAAATACATATCAATTCTGTGGCTGAAAACCGAGGCAATCAATTCTTTGCCCTTAATATTATCTTTTTTTATTTTAAAAATATCTTTTGCGGCTGGATTTATCAAAACTATCCTGTGCTTTCTATCGGTTGCAATAACACCATCTATCATACTATTCAAAATTGTCGCCATTTTATTTTTTTCACTTGACATTTCATCAATCTTCTTTTCAAGCTTATCTGTCATAAAATTAAACATCTCTGCAAGTTTTTCAATTTCACTACTGTATCTTCTGGCAGGAATTCTCTGAGAAAAATCTCCTTCTGCTATATTTGCAGCCGTCTCTGTAATCTTTTCCAGTGGATAAATTACAGTAGATGTAAGCCGCCAGGTTAATAATATTGTTAAAACTGCCAGAACAAAAAAGAAAACAAGATAACTTTTTATGTCTTCTATTAAAACCCCTCTTATAAAGCTTAAACTTCTGGCAAGTCTTAAAACACCAGCGGTTTCACCAGCAGAACTGGTAATAGGGAAAGATAAATAAAGCATTTTTTCTTCCAATGTATCACTTTCTCTAATCAATTCCCCTTTTTCCTCTCCTGAAAAAACAGCAGAAATTTCTGGTCTATTTTTATGGTTGTCCATCTTAGATATATCATAGCGCGAATCTGCCAGAACCTTACCTTCTTTATCTACAATAGTAATTCTGGCCCCAGTATGCCTGCCCCAGTTTAAAACCATTTCTTCCAGTTCATCTGCAGGAGTATTGAGCAGCACTGCCCCTTTTTCTTCAAGTATAAGGTGAGCATAGTTTTCCAGACTAATTTTAAGCTGATTGAAATAAAAATCTCTATGATTATCTGTAAAATAATAAAATGACAGACCAATTATTAAAATCTGTATGACTATAAAGATGATAAATAAGCGATTTCTTATACTATATTTACTCCAGTTTAACAAATTTATATCCCACCCCCCTGACAGTTTCTATATAATCTTTTTTAATTTTTTGGCGCAGTCTTCTTACATGAACATCAACTGTTCTTGTATCACCCGCATATTCATATCCCCAGATTTTTTCCAGCAGCAGGTCTCTGCTCAAAACCCTCCCTTTATTTATAATCAAATAGCGGAGAAGTTCAAATTCTTTAGGAGTAAGACTTATTTCTTTTCCACTTACCACAACTTCATGTCGGGCAGTATCAATTTTAATATTGCCTTCTTCTAAAATTTCTTCTTCAAATTCATCTGGTGCCTTCATCTGGCTTAACCTTCTAAAGATAGCTTTAATCCTTGCCGTCAGCTCCCTGGGGCTAAATGGTTTTGTCATATAATCATCAGCACCCATCTCAAGACCTAGTATTTTGTCAACTTCTTCCCCTTTTGCTGTAAGCATAATTATAGGAATATTTTTTAGTTCTTTATCTGCCCTCATTTTTCTGCATACCTCAAGCCCATCTATCTCTGGAAGCATCAAATCCAAAACAATTAAATCAATATTTTTATTTAAGACTTTTAAAGCTTCTTTACCATCTACTGCAGTTAAAACTTCAAACCCTGCTTTATCTAAATTAAATTCAATAAGATCTCTTATATGTTTTTCATCATCAACAACAAGTATCTTTTCCATTATCCTTCCCCCTGATAACATATTTTATTTCATAATTATTAATGTATTAATATCTGAATCAATTTCCAGTTCTATCTCCAGGTCCATTTGGCCTGCCCAAAATTTATTTTTGGAGTTTTAAATCGATTTCGGGAATCTTTCTGTAATTTATTAATATTGACATCTTTTATAAACCCAGTATAACAAAAAAAGACCCCTTAAAAAAGGAGTCTTAATAGTAATAATCAAATTTTATGTTAAATTTATGTTAAATCTTTAAATCACTTCTTCTGCCGCCAGTTCTTTATCTACCTGATAAATTTCCAGAATACTGTGAGCAATATCTGCCAGCTGATCACTGACATGTTCCATATCCTCAAGCAGTTCCAGCAGTATTATACCGGCATTGGGATCACATTCTTCTTTTGCTGAACCTTTTATTCTGGCGATATTTTCTTCTCTAAACTGCAGCTGCAGTTTATCCAGTTTCTTCTCTGTCTCCAGTATTTCGCGGGCTAAAGTAAAATCTTCTGTTTCCAGCAGTTTCATTGATTTATCTAAAACTCCACAGATGATTTCATGTACTTCCTTAATTGTATCTTCAGCTACACTTGTAAAGCTTAGTTTATTATCCAGTCTGTGTTCAGTCAGGCTTGCAATATCATTTGCATCATCAGCTACACTTTCAATATCATCAACTATTGCAAAAAATTTATCAAGGGTGCGGATATCTACATCAGAAAGCTGGCCCTGAGGTACTTTCTGAATAAAATTTAAAAGTTCTTCTTCGAGCTCATTTACAATATCTTCATGGCGCCTTATTTTTTCTGCTGTATCGCGGTCCTTATTTAAAAAACCATTTACTGCATCAGATACCATATCTTTAGCAATATTATGCATATAAATAACTTCTTTTTTGATCTGTTCAATTGCCACTGATGGAGTCTGCAGCATTCTCTCATCTATAAAAGTAGCTCCATATTTTAATGTTGTATCTTCTCCAGGCAGTATTTTTTCTACCAGCATAACCATAAAACCGGTAAAGGGAAGCCAGATAAGTGTATTAAGTACATTAAAAAATGTATGAGTATTTGCAAGGAGTCGTTCCTCTGAAGGATTAAGATATCCAAAAAAAGCACTTATATTTCTCAGCAGATTTTCTATCATTCCAGAAAAATCCGGCACTATATAAAGCAGAATAATCATCATTCCTGCTCCAACAACATTGAATGTAAAGTGTGCTGCTGCAGCTCTTTTTGCAGTAAGATTTGCTCCAATTGCAGAAAGAATTGCTGTTACTGTAGTACCTATATTACTACCAAGAAGAATTGGTATGGCAGCATCATAATGAACAGCACCTACAGTAACAAGTCCCAGCAGAATACCAAATGAAGCACTACTGCTCTGCACCATGATTGTAACAAAAATTCCTGTTAATACACCAAGAATTGGATATACACTGAAGCTCTCCATTAAATCAATAAAAAATTGGGATTCGCGCAGAGGATACATTGTATCACTCATAGTTTCCAGTCCTAAAAACAGCAGCCCAAAACCAAGCAAAATCTGTCCTAAATACTGGAATTTTTTACTTTTTGCAAATAGATATGTAAATGATCCAACCGCTATTGCATGAAAAGCGTAATCTCCAAGTTTAAATGCTATAAGCTGTGCAGTAACTGTTGTACCTATATTAGCTCCCATTATAACACCAATGGATTGGGCCAGAGTCATTAATCCTGCATTAACAAATCCAACTACCATAACTGTTGTTGCACTACTGCTCTGAATTATAGCTGTCACAATTGTGCCAACTGCAACTCCCATAATTGGTTTGTTAGTCAGTATTGCCAAAAAATGCCTTAACCTTTTTCCGGCTGTTTTCTGCAGTCCCTCACTCATCTGCTTCATTCCATAAATGAATATCCCGAGACCTCCAAATAATCCGACAGCCATATCAATTGACAATTAGATCTCTCCTTCCTGCCGTTTAAATATCATATTTTACAGTATATTTTAGTATAATTTAACCAGAATTTAAGTTTATAAATTTTATTTTTATCAGCAAAATTTTTAGACAATTTGAAACTTTCACATAAAAAGAGCAGCCTTACGGCTGCAAATTTTATTGTTTTGCTCACAAAACCCCAATTTTTATATGCTCATCTTTAGATTTTACAACAACATTGTCTGTCAAAAGATCAGCATAACTATATGATAAACGTCTTACCTGATTGTGATCCTTAATTCTTATAACAAATAAGTTTTTATGGGTTTTTTCTAAAATACCTTCTTTTTCTATGGTTTTTCGTCTACCACGGTGAGCCTTGACAGTCACTCTATGTCCAACGTAAGAATTAACTTCTTTTTTTATCTCATCCAGAACATTCTTCGACATCAAACTCCCCCTTATATTAAAATGAATCTTTTCTAATATTTAATTATATCACAGTGGATAAATTTTCGCAAAACCATGAAAAAATTTCCCAAAATTATTTTTAGAGTTGAAAAATGGAGAAAGTCTTTCAGAGAAAAAGGGGTTTGAAGGAAATTCCTTCACAAAAAACTATCTGGTGAATTTATCTGCCACAGTTGAAGCAGCATATGCATCAGGTTTTATATATGCTTCAAAACCACTTCCTACTACCATTCCTGTAACTTCTCTAATAATTTCATTTGTAGGTCCATTATGACCGACATCAATATGAATTTCCAGCTCTATATCTTCTTCCAGCTGATCTTCTTCAGATAAAAATAATGTTAACTTACTTGCCACCTCCAGGCTGCGTGATACTTCATAAAATATCCGCTGCTTCATCCCGGATTTAAACCTGACATTATCTTTATAATAAAAATATCGGCCGCCACGCCCGATGCGGTAAATAACAATTGCAGTTACAAATACAACCTCACTAAACCCCGGTTGAGAATCAGTCCCAACTATTAATTTATACTCATAATCTGAGTCAGATTTTATAAAATTAATTATTTTTTCGTATGTCTCATCAAGAGTTAACCGCCCATCAGTAGGACTGAGGAACTTCATTATTTCACCTGCTTTCAATTTCCCAGCAAATGGTAGATTTCATTACTAAGTTTTATCATTTCTAAAATACTCAATTTTTCTCCTCTTTTTTTTAAATCTATATCATTATTATTTAATGCCTGAGTAATTATATCACGTTCAATATCAATCAGGGAAGATTTGACCAGACTATTTCTTATTGTTTTTCTCCTCTGCTGAAATATTGAATGCATAATTTTGAAAAAAAATTCTTCACTTACAGCTTCTTTCCTGTACAGATTATTTTTGTATGGTTTTAATTTTACTAAAGCTGATTCAACATCAGGTCTGGGGATAAATACAGATGAAGGAACTTTATGTATTATTTCCGCATCCATGTAAAATTGAACTGCCACACTTAAAGAACCAAAACTTTTACTTCCCGGGCCAGCACAGATCCTCTCTCCAACTTCTCTCTGAACCATAAATATCATTGACTCAAAATTTACACCACTCTCCAAAAGTGACATAATAATTGGAGTAGTGACATAATAAGGCAGATTTGCAGCAAGTTTTATCTTTCTACCTTTAGTATTATATTTTTTTAGAACCTCCGGCCAGCTAATATTTAATACATCATCATGGATCAAAATAAGATTTTCACTATCTGCAAAAAGGTCTTTAAGAACACCAACCATTCTCTCATCTTTTTCGACCGCAAGCAGCAGGCCGTCATCCAGGCTTTCCAAAAGCTCCTCTGTCAGAGAACCTATTCCCGAACCAATTTCAATAATAAACTCATTACCAGCAATTTCTGATTCCTCAATAATTATATTTATAATATTTCTATCGATCAAAAAATTCTGCCCCAGCCCTTTTTTTAGCTGAAGATCGTAATCATTCAAAATTTTTTTTGTTCCACTGGGTGTAGCTATATACTTGTCCATTTCCTGTTAAATCATCCTTTAATAATTCATATTAATTTATTTTCACTAATAATTTTAATTTATTTTCATTAATAATTTTATCACAATAAAACTGATCTGGCAAAACTCAACCGCAAAACTGTCAGGTTTCAGCATCAAAAATATCAATATCAGCCAGTCCTTCTGCAGTCATTTGTTTTACAGATTAAACTTCTTTTAAACCAGCAATATCATCTATGCCCAAACCTGGTTTTTCCGGCAGTCTAATTATCGGCCCATCGATTTCTATACCACCCTGAACAGGATCTTCAGCCAGGAGGCTTGGTGCATCCAGATCAAATCTGGTAATATTTTTGTGTGCTGCACCCAGATGAGCTGCCGCAGTGACAGAAATTTTGCTTTCCAGCATACTCCCAACCATACATTCCACTCCCCAGGCTTCAGCAGTGGAATTAATCTGATCTGCATTATATATTCCACCTGATTTCATTAATTTAATATTAAGCAGATCACATGCCTTCATTTTTAAAAGCAGAAATGCATTGGCAGGACTAAACAGACTTTCATCTGCCATTATTTTTGTCATCACATTTTCGGTCACAAATTTTAGGCCTTCCAGATCTCCCGCGGGAACCGGCTGTTCTACCAGCTCCAGATTAAGCCCCAGCTCTTCCATCTCTTTTATAAGGCCAACTGCTTCTTTAGCTTCCCAGCCCTGATTTGCATCCAGCCTGATAGCTATATCTGGACCTACTGCTTCACGTACAGCTTTAACTCTTTCCAGATCTTTATCCCGCCCCTTACCAACTTTAATTTTTAGTGTTTTATAACCTTCTTTAACAGCTTTAACTGCATCTTCTGCCATCTCATCTGCTTTATTGACACTAACTGTGAGGTCAGTCATTATTTGACTGCCGTTTCCACCCAGCAGTCTAAAAAGAGGTATGTTATATCTGTGGGCAAAAAGGTCATATAAAGCTATATCAACAGCCGCTTTTGCACTTGAGTTTCCAACTGCTGCCCTGTCAACGATATGGAGCAGTTTTTCCAGGTTTTCTATCTCCTCACCAATAAGCTTGGGAGCTATTTTTTCTCTAATTATCCCCCTAATACCGGGATTGATATCACCTGTTATCACTGCTGTAGGAGGTGCTTCTCCAAATCCTAAAAGCCCTTTTTCCCCTTCAATGATTACCACCGTATCTTCAGCAGAATCTACTGCGCGGAGGGCTGTCTTAAACGGTTTTTTTAAAGGTACACTAAGGTGAAACATTCTCAGATTTTTAATCTTCATACTCTTCCTCCTCAAAAATTTTAATAAAACTTTCTGGCAGAAGTAAAATAATCCAAATATTTTTTCCCCTTCTTCTGCATCATTTCCTGCTCCAAATCACATATAAATACAGAATGGACAGACATATTACGGTATTTACCTCCTGCAGTTTTAACAGCATAACCTGCACCAGAGTGAATTATAAAATGGCTGCCGTCATCTTCTCCAAGGTATATAACTACATGACCTGGCATATAAATAACATCGCCAGGCTGAATAAGCTGCAGAATTTCTTTTCTTGCTGCAAGATTTCCATTAAATACAATCTTTCTTCCGGCTGCATATTCTTCCTGTATTCCTGCATCACGGGGCAGGTTAATTCCAAAACTGCGGTAAATATCCATAACAAATCGCGAACAGTCTCTGCGGTTAAACATACCTCCCCATCCATAGCGTTCACCCAGCATTTTAAAAGCCTGATGTAAAATACCCGCTCGTGTATAGGGAAGCAAATTCTCTTTCACCCCGGATGAATAAGCTATAAGGGCTTTCTTAAAATTTAATCCTCCCTTTTTATCTCTTTTCGGCAGCAGCACTGCATAACTCCCAGTATCTGACTGTGAATGAAGATTCCCAGCCAGCAGTGTTTGGCCGTCTTCGTGCTCAGCCAATCTTATTTTATCACCCATTTGAAACTCTATCTGTTCACTATTTTCAGCAAAAGGATCCGGCTCTGTAATTATTCTGCTGTCTGCTGTAATAAGATATGGTCTCTGTAAATATTGCTCAACAACCGCAGCATTTTCTGCAGCAGCTGTATCTTTTTTCTTTATCCAGCCAGAATGAATTCCTGTCTGCACATAATACCATCTTTTATCACGGCTTCCGTGCAAAATAACTGCTGGTTCAGCCGGAGAAATCGCTGTAAGCTGCATCATATCAACATCTGTATATTCCGGACTGTGGGCAAAAACAGTATCTGTGGGAAAAGCCCTGATAGAACTGCGCCTTACAGTTAAACCATATTTTAAATTGTCAGGTTTTATCTGTTCTAAATCAGTATTAATTATAATTTCTTCTTTTTCAGCATCTGTAATACGTATTCCTTTTTTATTGAAAAAATCACCCACTGGAAAATTTTCTGCAGCAGAGAAAAGATTAAATTTTTCCTTTATTTCCCTCAGAATTAATTTTTCAGGCATTTTTTCAAAAATTTGATACTGATCTTCTTTTTGAAAAGTCTTCATTTTCTGGTATGTTTCACTATTTAAAGTTGAAATATCATTATTTTTAAGCAGCAGAGAATCAGGTTTGGATATTTTTTTAATCCAAAACTCATCATTATAATATTGTTTTTTTACTTTTGGAGGCAGTAATTTCTGCATAAAAACACCCTCAATTTAATAATTTTCTGGCACAATATCTCTACTAATTAGATCAGCATAGCTTTCTCGCTTTATAATTAAATTATCTTTATCTCCATTAATAAGTACAACAGCAGGTCTGGGAATACCATTATAATTGCTGGACATTGAATAAGTATATGCACCAGTTGCAGGTACTGCCACTATATCACCACTCTCTACCGGGTGAATTCTGGCATCTTCTATCACAATATCACCACTTTCACAGCATTTTCCTGCAATTGTAATAGTCTCTTTTTCCTCACTGTCCGACTTCCCATCAACATGAGCCTCATAAGCTGCTTCATACAGAGCAGGTCTAATATTGTCGGTCATTCCTCCATCAACAGAAATATATTTTTTCCCACTTGGGGTTTTTTTGCTGTAGCCAGCCCTGTAAAGAGTAATTCCAGCCGGGCCAGCAATTGACCTCCCCGGCTCCATAATTATTTCAGGAAGAGGATAATCGAACTTTTTAGCTTCTTCTTTAACTATAGCTGCAAGCTGTGAAATTAAGTCAGAAATCGATACATTTAAATTCCCCATTGTGTCTATACCAACACCACCACCTAAATCCAGCACTTCATAAATCAAGCCAAGTTTATCCCTTATCCTATCAAAAAACAAAAACACTTTTCTGATAAGCTCACTATAGCTGTCACCATTTTTAATCTGAGAACCAATATGAGCATGAAATCCCCTGATATTAACAAATTCATCATCAGCCATCTTTTCCAGAATATCAAATATCCTGTCAGATTTTAGACTAATTCCAAATTTGCTGTCTTCACTACCTGTTTTTATATATTTATGTGTATCAACATCTATTCCAGGTGCAATTCTAATTAAAGCATCAACCCTTTTCCCGAACTCTGCTGCTTTTTTCCGCAGTTCATCAATTTCTTCCTCATTGTCGATAACAAAAAGACCGATACCTGCTTTTACACCCATTTCCAGCTCCTGAGGCAGTTTATTATTACCGTGAAAAATCATTTTATCTGCTGGAAAACCAGCTTTAAGAGCAGTGTATATTTCACCACCTGAAACAACATCAAGACCAAGTCCTTCTTCATCTGCTATTCTGCATATAGTCCGTGATAAAAACGCCTTGCCTGCATAAACAGCTCTCCCCTGTGGATAATATTTTTCAAATCCACTAACATACTGCTGCATAATATTTCTGATTACCTGTTCATTATAAACTAAAAGTGGTGTTCCATATTTTTCGGCAAGTTCTGAAGCCTTAAATTGTCCGATTAAAATTTCGCCTTTTTTATTTTTTTGTATACCTATCTTTATATCTGTTTTAACAGCCATATCTTTCCTCCCAAACTTCTCTCTGTCCACACTCTTATTTATTTTATACTAAAAACATTCCAAGCACTGATAATTTTTAAGTTAGTTATATTATAATTTATTCATTAAAACCGTCAAAAAAACTACCTTCTGTCATATATTTACCTAATGCCATATATTTAACTGGAAAGATGCACAGATTTTAAAATATCCTCACATATCTTATGTGTCTTTAAATCAGCTTCAAGATTCTCTTCTTTTATTGACCCTTCTTTTACCATCTGTAAAAACTTTTTGACCATATCTACAAACCCTCTATTATATTCCATCCTATTCCAGCCAGATACATTCTTAACATGCTCTCCGTTATTTTTAAATTCAGTAATCTCGGTTAAATTTTTAACCTTTTTCTTTCTTCCTGAACCTATAATTTCCAGTTCTTCCTCTGTAACAGCATTATCTCTATTCATAATTCCAACTGCAGTGTTTTCTCCACTCTTTAAAGTTAAAATTATACGAATAAGATTATTTTCCCTTAAAACAGCATCTACATACATATTTTCTACTTTCGTGTCCAGCATATACCTCAGTGTATCAACAACATGGATAAAATCATCAAAAATTATATTCCGAGGAGAATCAGGTAGAAATTTTCTATTTTTTTCCATAATAATTATTTTAGGACCTTTTATATCACTTAATTCCTTATAAGTAGGAACATAGCGGCGATTAAAGCCCGTCATAAAAACAAGACTTTTTTTTCGGGCAAGTTCTACCATTGCTTCAACTTCTTTATAAGAATATGCAGCCGGTTTATCCACATAAGTATGAATCCCACTATTCAGCAGTTTTTTAGTGATTTCATAATGTGCTTCTGTAGCTGTGTGGACAAATGCAGCTTCAATATCAAGTTCGAGAAGTTCTTCAACAGATTCAACTTTTCTATCAACATGATATTTGTCACTCAATTTATGCAGTACACTTCTTGTTCTTGTACAAAAAACAGGATCTACATCTGTCATAGAAGTTATTATTGGAAGATATGCTTTTTGAGCTATATCTCCGAGACCAATTACTCCTACCTTCAAATTAATCACTCCTCCGATAATTTTAAATATTATATATCCTTTCAGCATTTTCAGTTGTTATTTTAGCAAGTTCCATTTCTCTAATTCTTCTTACTACTGAAGCTTTTTTAAGAACATATTCCACATAAGCAGGTTCGTTTCTTTTACCTCTAAATGGTGTTGGGGTCAAATATGGAGCATCTGTTTCAAATAATATTCTATTTAAAGGCACTTTTTTAAAAGCTTCTCTAACTGCATCTGTATTTCGAAAAGTTAACAACCCACCAAATGCAATATAAAAATCACGCTCAATTAAGCTATCTACATAACTTTCATCATATGCATAACAGTGAAAAATTACTCCTTTTGGAAAAGGAGATGCTTTATCCATAATTTTGAGAGTTTCCTCTTCTGCAGAGCGGGAATGTATTACCACAGGCAGATTTAAATCTTTAGCCAAAAGCAGCTGTTTTAAAAAAACATCCTGCTGAATATCTCGCGGCGAATTATCATAATAAAAATCCAGACCAATCTCTCCAAAAGCTGCAGTATTTTTATTTTGGCTCAATTCAGCAATTTTATTTAAAATATCATCAGATACTGTATCTGCTTCATGTGGGTGTACTCCCACTGCTGCATATATATTATCATATTTTTCTGCAAGTTCCACAGATTTTCTGCTTGACTGCAGATCTGCCCCAATATTAACTATTTTGTTTACTCCTTTTTCTGCTGCTCTTTGAATAACTTGATCCCTTTCACCATCAAAATCTTCGCAGTCAAGATGAGCATGTGTATCTATTAAGTGCAATTTTTTTCCCCCTTTAAGGCTCATATAAATCAAAAATAATAAATATCTTAAAATATCTTTAAAATATATTATAACACACTCTAAAAATATTAAAAGTTAAATTGTTATAAGAAGTTCATCTAAAATTATTTTTAGAGCTGCAAAAAAATTTAGTCGTAATTAAAATTTTTAGATTTATCTAAAAAGCAGCTGTGGTTCAAAAAAGTTTATTCAGCAGGAGATTTACTATTTTATTTTTATAGAATAATTTTCTGTGCTATAATGTTGAGTGTAAACAAAAAAATCTAAATTATCTTAACTTATATTATATATAGAGGTGAAAAAAATGTCGAGAAAAGTTTATCTTGATAATTCGGCTACAACAGCAGCTGATGATGAGGTAGTAAAGGCTGTTACTTCAATGCTGACAGAAAATTACGGCAATCCATCTTCTGCCCACCGACTGGGACTTAAAGCAGAAAAAATTGTAGAAAAAGCCAGAAAGGAGCTGGCAGATTACCTCCAGGTAAATAAAAAAGAAATAATATTTACTTCAGGTGGTACAGAAAGCAATAACCTGGCAGTTCAGGGAATTACAAAAAGCTACCACAGCAGGGGCAGCAAAATTATAACAACCGAAATTGAACATCCTTCAGTAAGAAATATTTTTCTGGCCCTGGAAAAAGAAGGCTGGGATGTTATATGGCTTAAGTCTGACCAAAAGGGATATATAGATATTGAACAGCTTAAAAATTCACTTGATAAAAAAACTGTTCTGGTAAGCATCATGCAGGTCAATAATGAACTTGGTTCTGTACAAAATATTGAAGAAATAGGAAAGATAATAAAAAAAATAAATCCTCTCTGTTTTTTCCATGTTGATGGAATCCAGGGATTTGGTAAAGTCTTTACAGATTTAAAAAAATCCAGCGTGGATCTCTACAGTATTAGTGGACATAAATTTCATGCACCAAAAGGTATTGGCGCTTTATATATTAGAGAAAATATTGAATTACAGCCGCTATTTTTTGGAGGAGGGCAGGAAAATGATATCCGCCCTGGGACTGAAAATACTCCGGGAATTGCTGGTTTAATCCCTGCTGTAAAAAAACTCCCTATTTTAAACAGAAATATAAATACTGATCCTGAGCTGAACAGAAAAAGAAATTATCTTTACAAAAGTTTAAGCAAAATGGAAGATGTAGCTATAAATTCGCCAAAACAGGGAGCACCACATATTTTAAATTTTTCTGTACCAGGTATCAAAGGTGAGACTCTGCTGCATGCACTTGAAGCTGAAGGTGTTTTTCTTTCTACCGGTTCTGCCTGCAGTTCTAAAAGTAAGGAAAATAAAGTTTTAAAAGCTGTAGGCCTCAGCAGTGAAAAAAGAGATAGTGCACTCCGAATAAGCCTAAACAAAAATATAAGCAGAGATGATCTGGATTATACTTTAGAAGTACTGAAAAGTCAGATAGACTTTCTAAAAATTTTTTAGAAATATTGAAAATAAGGTATTTCCGCGAAATTACTTTTGGTTACAAAAAATAAATTGGTTCTCCCACAAAAAGGTTATCTGCATCTCTAACTCATTTTTAGCAAACACCTTTTTTGTGGACACATCATAAATTTAGTTATAAATGAAATTTTTATAATAATAAATAAAAGCAAAAATATATTGAGGTGAAAAAGTTGTACGATGTTTTAATTATACGTTATGGTGAAATAGGTTTAAAAGGACAGAACAAAAACAGTTTTATCGGTCAGCTTATCAAAAACATAGATAATGCTGTCACAGATCTGGGAGATTTTGAAATCACAACAGTTTATGGGAGAATATACCTCCATGTGGATGGTAAAAATTTAGAAAAAGCAGCAAAAAGGCTGACAAATGTACCGGGTATTGTTTCCATAAGTCCGGCTGTTACTGTAAAGTTCGACTTTGAATCTCTCAAAAAAAATGCTCTTAAGCTGTTTAAAAAAGAAGTGCAGGATTATCCCACCACTTTTAAGGTTAATACCAGAAGAGCTGACAAAAGTTTCCCTCTCAAAAGTCCAGAAATAAATAGTGAGATAGGTGCCTGGATACTGCGGAATATAGATAGTCCGGAAAGAGAATTAAATGTTGATGTTCACAACCCTGAACACATGCTGGAAGTGGAAATAAGGCGAGGAAAAATCTATATTTTCATTAAGCGCTTTGCTGGCCCGGGTGGACTTCCTGTTAAATCATCTGGAAAAGCTCTGCTTCTTCTTTCGGGGGGTATTGACAGTCCGGCGGCCGGCTGGCTTGGCCTTAAACGGGGATTAAGTATAGATGCAGTATATTTTCATTCTTTTCCTTATACAGGAGATAGAGCAAAAGAAAAAGTTGTTGACCTCAGCCGGGTCCTCAGCCGTTATGGTGGAAATATAAAACTTCATATCGCATATTTTACAGAAATACAGCAGGAAATTGCCAAAAACTGCCCAGAAAGATATACAGTTACAATTATGAGGCGAATGATGTTCAGAATAGCCAATAAAATAGCAGCACAAAATAATGACCTTGCACTCATAACTGGAGAAAGCCTGGGCCAGGTCGCAAGTCAGACCTTAGAAGGTATTGCTTCTTCCGATGATGCAGCAGAACTACCTGTTCTGAGGCCGCTGATTACAATGGACAAAAATGAAATTGTCGATATCTCCAAAAAAATAGACTGTTATGATATTTCAATTAGGCCTTTTGAAGACTGCTGTACAGTTTTTGTACCTGATAATCCTGTTACCAAACCCAAATTAGACAAAGTAAGAGCAGCTGAAAACAGTCTCGATATTGATAAACTGCTGGCTAATGCACTGGAAAAAACCGAGGTTATGCAGATCAATCAAAAGCCGGAATAATTAGAAGCCTGATTTTTCTGTTTTATCCTATCTATCAGGACTTTGGGATCATTTTCTTTTAGCTCAGGTATCAAAAGTCCCATTATCTGATATAAGTAGAGAAATTCATCCATTAAATTTTCCTGCTGTTCAGGCTTTATGGTGCCGATTTCTTCCATAAAGTTTTCTGCTTTATCATTAATTCTGCACAATGATTTTAAAATTTCATCAGCTTTATCTTTTTTAGTTTTCTTTTTTTCTTCTGCAGTTAATTTAACATTTGACTTGGCTCTTTTTAAAAGTACAGCAGCAACAGCTTCTTTCATCGGCATATGCAGATATTTGTAAAATATATCCAGCACATTTTGTGTTTCCCTTCTGCTCAGATTATATTTTATTACAGCATCTAACAGCTGATCTATCTTACTGGGATCACCTGTTTTTGAAGCCAGAGCCTGGGCCAGACTGATGTGTGACAGAGAAATAGGAGAATCTTCCTTAAGCACTTCCTGCTGATATTTTTTCTTTACAGAAAGAATATTCAGCCACAGCATCAGAGTAGTACGCGGTACTCCAATCTTTTCTGCAGCTTCTTTTTTGCTGAGATTATTTTCATCTATAAATTTCTGAATAGAAACCGCTCTTTCCAGTGGGTTTAAGTCCTCCCTCTGCAGATTTTCTATCAGCTGAATCTGCCTGAACTTTTTAGAAGTAAGATCTTCTTCCAAAATAACAGCTGCTATTACATCTTTTCCATCCTTTGCAATAGCTCTCAACCTTCTCTCTCCAGCTATTAAAATATATTTATCACCCTTTTGCTGTACCACTATCGGCTGCAGCTGGCCTACTTCAGCAATTGATTTTGCCAGTTCTTCAATTTTTCTTTCAGAAAAATCACTTCTTACCTGTTCAGGATAAGTCTCTATATTTTCAATTTTTATTTTTTTGTATTTCATTTTATAAGCCCCCCTGTTGATTTCAAAACTTAATTAACGTATTATATAGTTACACTGGGAAAGTCTTAATTAGCAATTTTTAAATTTACAATCCCTTTTATGACAAAAGTGTCAAATTATTAAATGCCCAAAATTGACTTTTCGCAGTGCAATCATAATATTATTATAAAAGGAGTACAGATATGTCTGATATAAATATTTTAACAGAAAATATGAAAAAAATAAACTCTCTAAAAATAGAGAAAAATAAGATGCTTGCACCATATACCAGCTTTAAAGTTGGTGGTCCGGCAGATCTTTTTGTGGAAGCTGAAACTGTCAAATCACTGCAGAAAGCACTTCCTTTGATTGTAAAATCCGGTCTTCCCTATTTTGTACTGGGCAAAGGCAGCAACCTCATTACCTCTGATAAAGGTTATAGGGGGATCATCATCTATACAGGAAGCCTCAGAAATTATACTGTTGAGGACAATACAGTAAAAGCAGAATCCGGTCTTCTTCTTTCTGAACTGGCTGATATCTGCTGTAAAGCTTCATTAAGCGGACTTGAGTTTGCCAGCGGCATACCCGGTTCTCTGGGAGGAGCTGTTTATATGAATGCCGGTGCATATGGAAGAGAAATGAAAGATGTTATAAAAAAAGCAGAACTTCTCCAGCAGAATGGAGAAATAATTGAACTTTCCAGGCAAGAACTGCAGCTTGATTACAGAAGCAGTATACTTCAGTCTAAAAATTATATTATAACCTCAGCAACCCTGGAACTGGAAAGTGGGGATAAAGAAAAAATACAAAAACAAATAGATAAACTGCATGCTAAACGCTGGAGCAAACAGCCAATGGAGCAGCCGAGTGCAGGCAGTATCTTTAAGCGGCCGCCGGGACACTATACTGGCCCACTTATAGAAAAAGCAGGTATGAAGGGTTATCAGATCGGTGGGGCCCAGGTTTCTACAAAACATGCAGGTTTTATTGTAAATAAAGGTAATGCCACATCTGATGATATAATCAATTTGATAGAAAAGGTTAAAGAAGAAGTATATAAAATAAGCGGAGTCAGACTTGAAGTCGAACCCCGCTTATTAGGCAAATTTTAATATTAATTTGAATCAATCAGCTCTTCCTTTTCTCTGCGGGAGAGCTGTTTTATTTTATATTCTTTTTTCTGGGCACTGCTGCGGGAACCAAAAGACTCTTTATAGCGGAGCTCTACCGGATATCTTCCTCTAGTATATTTTGCTCCTTCCCCACTGTTGTGTTCTTCAAGCCGCCTCTCCACATCAGTGGTGTAGCCTGTGTAAAAAGTTCCATCTCTGCATTCTACTATATAGACAAAATGTTTTTCTTTATTTATATCTTTTGGCATATTCTGTTAGGTCTTTAAAATGCTGCTTTTCTTCTCCAATTAAAGTCTTTATGGCATCAATTGTTTTCCCCTCATTATAGTCACACATTTCTCTATAAAAAAGAATAGAATCTTTTTCCGCCTGTATGGCAAGCTTTAAAGCCTTTTCTACACTGTGCAGTGCCTGCTTGGAATCTTCACTATCCGCCTCAGGGAAAACAGATAAATCTACCAAATATTTAAAATAGGCACTTACTTCTTCATCATAAAGATATTCTGCCTCATCCTGATTTTCCTTCAGCTGTTCAGCCAGATTACTAAATCGTTCATAATGGTCCTGTTCATCTGAAGCCAGCTTTCTAAAAAATTCTGCCAGCTCTTTATTTTCCGTTCCCTCAGCATATTTGAGGTAAAATTTCTTACCCCTTATTTCAATATCTTTTGCCATTTCGAATACTTCTAAAGCACTAAATCTTTCTTTCATTAAAATTACACCCCTCTCAATAACTATAAAATAAATTTATATTCATTATATAATAATTACTACATTAAATTCAATTTCCCTTTTAATAATTGAGGATTTATTTTTATACTTCACAGGATATATCAAAGTGACTCTCTTATACATATATCTGTTCAATAAAAATAGTTCTAAAAGTTTTATTTTTTATCCTGCTAAAAAACAAAAGGTAATTTGTATAATTAAATTCTGTTTTCAACTGTGATATAATATATTATACAAATATTTTATATTCATTTTTGTTTATTTTAAATTCTAAGAATCAAACAGCTTAACCAACTTCACAGATAGTATTCCATATTTAATATATTTGAACAACTATAATGCTGTTTGCATATTTTAAAATTAGTTTATATACTTAATGTTTAGTACTTATATCATATTTTAATTACTTATTTTAAAAATTAATTCTTTTAAAAGTCAGCTTATTTAAGCAGAGATTATTAAGGAGGTTTTTTTATTGGAAGAATCAAATAAGACAGTCATTAAACGTGATGGACGAGAAGTAGACTATATAAGGGATAAGATCACAAATGCCATCTATCGTGCTGTGATAGAATCAGGTGAAAATGCAGAAAAAAAAGACGCAGAAAAGGTCTCGGCAAAAGTGGAAAATATCTTAAACAAAGACTTTTATGCAGAAGGTAGGGTGCCTAAGGTTGAAGAGATTCAGGATTTAGTTGAAGAAGAACTGATGAAATCAGGCTATACCTCTACTGCAAAAACATATATAATCTACAGAAGTAAAAGGCAGAAATCAAGAAAGAAAAGAAAAAGTGAAGAAAATGATCTTTTGTCTCAGGAATTTTTAAGCAAATATAAACACCAGCCAAATCCATTTCCAACAGAGCTGGGGGAATTTATTTATTACAGAACTTATTCTCGCTGGCTGGAAGAAGAACAGCGCCGGGAATACTGGTGGGAAACAGTAAAAAGAGCTGTGGAATATAACTGCTCACTTGCACAGACCACCAGAAAAGAAGCAGAAAAACTTTATGATAATGTATATAATCTGCGGAACTTTTTAGCTGGACGTACACTTTGGACAGCTTCTACAGAATCATCTAAAAAATATGGAATGAGCAATTACAACTGCTCATTTACTGTAATTGACAGCTTCAAAGCCTACCAGGACCTTTTTTATCTGTTGATGATCGGATCAGGTGTCGGCTTTCGGGTACTTCCCCGTGATGTTGAAAAACTGCCAAAAATAAGGACAGATGTAGAAGTAATCCACAAATATTATGAACCTGCAGCAAAAGAAGAAAGAAGAGAATATACCAATTTTGAGTTTAATGAAGAAGATGTGGTAAAAATCAATGTAGGTGATAGTAAAGAAGGCTGGATACAGTCATTAGAATATTATTTTAAGTTTCTAGTTGACCATGCCTTTAGGCCCTTAAAAAGCATAATCTTCAATTATGATTCTGTTCGCCCTAAAGGAGAAAAGCTGAAAACATTTGGTGGAACAGCTTCCGGTCACCAGAGTTTAAAGAGGATGTTTACAAAAATAGATAAGCTGCTCAACCAGAAACCGGACAGAGATAAAGACAGCTTAAACAGAGTTAAACTAAAGCCGATAGATGCTATGGATATTGCCAATATAATTGCAGAAAATGTAGTTTCCGGTGGAGTAAGAAGATCATCTCAAATATGTCTTTTCAGCCGAGATGACAAAGAAATAGCCCAGGCAAAAAGCAGCCTTTATGTAAAAGAAAATGATGAGTGGGTAATAAACCCGGAAATATCACACAGACAGATGAGCAACAACAGCATCTTCTATGAGAAAAAACCTGACAGAGAACAGCTAAAATGGCATATCAAACAGATGCGCTACAGTGGAGAACCTGGTTTTATAAATGCTGTAGAGGCCAGCAGGCGCAGAGAAAACTTCAAAGGTGTAAATCCCTGTGCAGAAATACTGCTTGATTCTAGAGGTGTCTGCAACCTTACATCGCTCAATGTAATGTCATTTGTTGATAAAGAAGGTAATCTGGACAAAAAAACAATGTTTGAAGCACAAAAGCTCTCAGCACGTGCCGGATATAGAATGGCTTTAATAGAATTTGAACTACCGGAATGGGATCAGATTAATAAAAGGGACAGATTGATAGGAACTTCCCTTACTGGATGGCAGGATATGAAAAACGCTGCCGGGCTTTCTAAAGAACAGGAAGCAGAACTGCTGTTAGAACTCCGGGAAACAGCACATCAGGCTGCAGCAGAAATAGCCAAAGAAGTTGGAGATAATGAACCACTGCTGGTAACTACAGTTAAACCGGAAGGAACACAGACACAGATGCCTACCGTCTCCAGTGGACTTCATTATTCCCACAGCCCATATTATATAAGAAGGGTGCGCATATCAGCCTCAGATCCACTGGCCAGAGTATGTGAGGAACTTGATTACCCTATTCATCCAGAAGTAGGGCACAATCCAGATGACCCAGAAACCCTGGTAATTGAGTTTCCAGTTAAAGCACCTGAAGGAAAAGTTAAGGCAGATGTTGATGCCATCGAACAGCTGGAAACATACAAAATGTTTATGGAAAACTATGTTGACCACAATGCATCTATAACAGTCCATGTTAAAGATAATGAATGGGGTGATGTAGAAGAATGGCTCTGGAACAACTGGGACAGTACTGTTGGAATATCATTCTTATCCTACAGCGACAATTTTTACGACCTAATGCCATATGAAGAGATAACCGAAGAAGAATATAATAAAAGGGAAGCAGATATGAAGAGATTCAACCCTTCCCTGGTCTCCAAATATGAAAGTGAATTTATGGAAAGAAAACTGGATGAAGCCGACTGTGACACAGGGGCCTGTCCGGTTAGATAAATATTAATAAACCTGTCTTTAATATCTTTAAGAAGTTTCCGAAAATTACTGTTAGAAATGCAGAAAGACCTGCCATTTAAAATGGTGGGTCTTTTTCTATAGAAAAATCTTTTTCAATTAAAAAAAAGAACCCCGGCAAAACCGGGGTCCATTAGAAATGATGAGAAATTTATATTCTCAACTTATTATCTGTCTGTTTAGAAACTAACTGATAGAGATGTTGTGATAAAGCTGCCATCGATATCAACTTTATCATGAGAATCTCTAATTGGGCCATCCACATCTTCTAACTGATCAACATCACCGGTAATATACATTACATCTGTAACCCAGTCGATGTTTTCAGCCAGCTTATAGTCTACACCAGCTTTAAGATAGGTATATTCCATATCGCGATCCCAGACATCTTCGTTGTCATATAAGTCTGCCTGTTTGTTGACAACTTCTGCTCTTAAATTGGTCTTTTCACTCCAGTCATAAACTGTACCTAAAGCAACAACTGTTGCATCATCATCAATTTCATCTGTATAATAATCGTTTTTGATAAATTCTACAGATGCATGGTTGGTGAATTTGCCGTAAAGATTTTTCCAGCCGAGCTTATATGAAGTTTTATCTTCATCTGCTTTATCTGCAACACTAAAAGCGTTCATAACATCGTCACTCAAAGAAGCACTATCAAATTTAACCATAGCTGCATCAAAGAGAATACTGTTGTTGTCATTTACAACATATGTTGTACCTAACTCATATTTATCATAATCATAGTCTTCTTCAAGATCAGCTTCAGATCTGCTTGAAACATATCCGTATTTAGCTCCACCATTGAATTCTTCACCAACTACTTCTGCTCCACCTCTGAAGCTCCACTTGTCATTAAATAGATAATCAGCATTAACTCTGAACATTGTATCATCTGTATCTGCTTCTTCTACCTGGTTATATACAACTTCACCATTAACAGTCAGAGCATCAGTGATATCTGATTGAACTTCTACAGCTACATTAGTAACTGTTTCATTACCGGTTACATAATTACCATCGTTATCTTCAAAATATCCATCAAATCTACCATTATACACTTTACCGGTTACTTTGCTATTGTTAAATACTTTAGATGCTGTTACACCATAGTATTCGTCTCCACTTCTATCACCCTCATCAGCACCATCATCATAGCCAAATGCAAATGCATTTACATCAAAGCCGTAGAATGGAGCTGAAAGTGTTAGACCTTCCATATCTTCATCATCAAAGAAATACTGTTCAACTGTATAATCATCATTGTCTCCAGCTGTAAATACATAACCACCTTTTTCGACAGTCAGTAAAGCTGTATCCATTACAAAATCCTGATCGTCACCCTGTTCACCTAAAACATGCTCCTCATAATCACCATAGTAAATGCTGTCATAATCTCTAAAGCCATTTGTAACGGTATCTACTACTAAATCGAAGTTAACATCTTTATAACTTCCATTTACACCAAAATCGATTTCCTGCCACAGTGCCTCTTCAGCAGGGAAATCATCATAGTCTCCACCACCATTGTCGGCTGTTGGTAGATCAAGATCCATTGCATCTCCATCAGCCAGTGCTTCAGCTGTTGCATTCTTTTCGTACTGTTCATCTCCATAGTCACCTACCTGTGCAAATGTTGCTACAGTACCTGTAAATTCAACATGATCTTTAGGCATATCTGCTTCTAAAGCATTTACTTTAGCTTCTAATTTGTCAACATCTTTACCTAATGCATCAATATCTGCACCGAGAACTTTAAGTTCTGCTTTGTATTCAAAGGTAAGAGATTCTACCATATCTGCTACTTCTTCTGCCTGAGCATCACTAAGTTCTTCATTGGTGTTCTTTTCCATTAAGGCTTTAACAATTGCTGTTACATCCTGAGCCTGTGCAGTAGTAAGTCCACTGCCCATGTCATCCACTTTTTCTTCCAAAGCGGCACGCTCTGCAGCAATGTTGTCAAGTGCACGGCTTACCATAACAGCCATTTCGTAACGAGTCATTGGCTGTCCACCTCTAAAACTGCCGTCTGGATAACCTGTAATAACACCTGAAGCAACTAATTTGTTAATTGCATCATAAGACCAGTGGTTGCTGGGTACATCAGAAAATGTACTTGCAGAAACACTGAATGCAGCTGTCAGCAGCATAACTGCTACCAATAGCACTGTCAACTTTTTCATAAATATTTTATCCCCTTTCGTTTTTCAATTATTATTTTTGATCTGGAGATAGAATTTCTTAATTTTTTCAGATAAGTTGCCTTGTTTCCTTATCCTTTTATTAGTACTTTTCTCCCAGATCTATCTATGTCGATCTGTCCAAAAAATATTAATACTTCACCATCCCCCCTTCTTTAAATTTTAGGACAGAATGACAAACCTTTTTAAAAAAAACCAGAAGAAAACCTGTGTCCCTAAAATAATCATCCTAGAAAGAACAACAAGGGGTCACAAGCTGTCTTCAGATGTAATTATTTATGAAAAAATTTTCAAGATTTCTTCTGGTTAATTAATTACATAATTATCATATCTAATCATCATTCATAGTTTATCACAATAATTTATACTTTGTCAATAGTTATTAATTTAAAATTAATATTTGTGACAAATAAATACTGTTTTATACTTTATTTTAATCTATAGAATAATATTTTTTAATAAACTTAGCCGACAGTTCAAATTTGGATCCACTGTATTTTAAAAGATTAACATCATTTTCACAGGCTTTTTTTACTGCAATTTTTTCATAGTTCAGCCCTTCAACTACAATAACAGCAGATATATTTGCCAGCAGGGCCACCCCAACTGCCACCAGATCATTCCTTATAGTAAGCCAGATATCATTCCTTTCTGCCCTTTCCATTACATCATGTGGAATTTGACCCTCCTCGGGGCAAGCCCACGAGGATTCCTGCTTCTTAGAAGTGGTAACCCACCATCTCCACAGGCTTAAAATCCTGTTAGCCCAACAGTATATCCTCTAACTTGCCTTTTGTATT